>JBDTWO010000009.1:0-52957 GCA_040006635.1 Chloroflexota bacterium | reverse complement strand
CTTCGGGGGTGTTCGCTTCGTGCATCATACGGGCATCCAGCGCGGCGGAGCACAGGTTGTGTGCAGCGGTAATGGCATGGATATCGCCGGTGAGATGCAGGTTGAAATCTTCCATCGGGATGATCTGCGAATATCCGCCGCCAGCCGCGCCGCCCTTGATCCCGAAGGTAGGACCTTGCGAGGGTTGGCGGATGACGGTCATCACTTTCTTGCCGAGGTGCGCGCCGAGCGCCTGCGAAACACCGACCGTGGTCGTGGTCTTGCCTTCACCGAGCGGGGTAGGGGTGATGGCAGTCACATCGATATACTTGCCGTTCTTGCGTTTGGCGAGGCGGTCAAGGATCTCGAGTTTGATCTTGGCTTTATAGGGACCGTATAGTTCGAGTTCGCTTTCCTTAATGCCCAATTCCTGAGCGATCTGGAGGATGGGTTTGAGTTTGCCAGCCTGTGCGATATCAATATCTGAAGGCACAGGTTTGAGCAATTTCAACTTCGTCGGTGTGAAACTGGACTTGGCGGGTGCGGCTTTTTTTGCCACGATCTTCTTGACAGCGGGCTTCTTTGCCGCCACTTTTTTGGCGGGTTTCTGAACTTTGGACTTGGTTTTGGTTGCCATTTCTGTACTCCTTTGATTATATATAATAGGCATTGTAATTATCGAGAAGATTCGGGTTTTAGGCAATAGCCTTCCTTCCCGTTTTTGGAGGTATTGTGTCATAAGAAAAAATCAGGTGACGGTCATTTCTACATGACCATCACCTGATTTTTTATCCTGCTGTAATCAATGTTCCGAGTGTTTCCCCTGTCAACGTGCGGACGATGTTGCCCGGCTCCACGCCCGAAAAGATTTGAATGCTTATTTCGGGATTGGCTTCTACCACATCCAGCATCTGCTTGACCTTTGATTCCATGCCGCCGGTCACATCTGCCGCCGCGGATTTGCCGACGTTCGCTTTGATTTCATTAAATGATTGGGGCGTGATCTTTTCTACGATCTTGGTCCGTGCGGGGAAATCTGCCCACACGGCGGCTTCGAGTCCAGCCAATAAGATTCGTTCAGGACTCAATGCAGCAGCCAGACTCATAAAGAGGTCTTCGGTAGAAAGGATCGTGCCGCCGCGGACTTCATCGAAAACGGTATCGCCAAAAATAACCGGGGCGATTCCGGTTGCGAGTGCCATGCGGATCGGGGTCGTCTCCCAAACAGAGACATGTCCATTGCTGGCGATCACACTCGCAGAGGGGGGCAGGGCAATGGCGCGCACACCCGCATTATGTAATGCTTTCATCACATAACGATTCAGCGAAGAGGCTTGATACCAGACTTCTGCAAAACCTTTCCAATAATTCTCTTCGGTTTCATCGCGTTCACGATGACTGAGCGGAGTTGACTTTGGCGGCAGTCCATCGCGCGTTTTGTATTCGCTTGCGGGCACGTGACCGAAAGAACCGGCACCATGTCCCAGAACCAGACGCAGGTTCGGGTGAGTCTGAAGCGCGGTTTTTATCTGCAAAGCCAGATCATCCATCACATCCAAAAGCGGAGTGTAGGGCTGGGTCTTATCTGTAATAAGTGAACCACCGAGTTTGAGGAAGACGAGTTCTTTCATGGCTCTATTGTAACCAGAAAAAAACAAAGGTGACAGTCACTTTTGCGGAGCACTCCCGAAGTGGAACGCAGGGAGCAAAATGACTGTCACCTCATTCAATAGGCAGTATAATCTCGACGTTTATGAGCATGGGTTTGGGCGTCATTATTGTGGCTGGTTTGTTCGCGCTGGTTGCGTTACTTGCCGCACGGGCAGGTATTCGTTCCATTCAATTCGCGCGCAAAGTTGTTTTTTACCGCACGCGCCAGGCATATACCGCGACCGGCTGGCAATGGCTCATCGTCGCTTTTGTTTTATTTTCCTTTTCAGTTGCATCAGCCGCATTCGGGCAGACGGTTGTCAATCAGATCTTTCCACCCGCGCCTACGCCAACTGCTTCACCTACATTAACTCCGCTTCCCACTGCGACTCAAACCCCATCGCCGACAAATACCGACACGCCCACGTTCACCCTCACGCCCAATCAGACTCTGACCCTTGCAGTTGTACTTTCACAAACTCTCACACCAACACCTACGCAAACTTTGACGTTGACTCCGAGTCTGACCCCATCGGTCACTGCTTCGGTTACAGCGACCTTTACCTCAGCCCCGACCAATACCCTCCCGCCGACAGCCACCTTTACACCTTCAGCTACAGCGACAATTATCCCCACCGCTACACAAACTCCATCACGGACACCAGCCCCAACGGCAACTTCTGTTCCGACAAACACACCGAAACCGACTTCTACATTTACACTCACCCCGACGAATACGCTCACTCAAACCCCGAGCTCAACGCCAACCTTTACGTTGACGCCCAGCGCGAGCGCGACTTCAACTTCAACGTTGACTCCCACCATTACGTTGACATCAACACCTTCACAGACACCCATCCCAACCTCAACTGTCAAGCCAACTAATACGCCGCGCCCCACTGCCACGCGTCAACCGACGAACACAGTAACTTTAACCGCCACGCTCACGTTGACCCCGACTTTAACTTTTACACCTACTCAAACATTTACTGCCACCTCCAGCTTCACACCCACGCTGACCTTTACGCCGAGACCTACGTCAACCTCGACACCCACGCGCACTCCAGTATCGACTTCAACCCCCACGTTGACACCGACGAATACGTTCACGTCCACTCCTAGCTTCACTCCGACGCTGACCTTCACGCCGAGACCTACGTCGACGTCTACGCCCACTCGCACTCCGTTGCCAACATCTACACTTACATCAACGCCGACAAAGACATTCACACCCACCGCCAGTTTCACGCCAACGTTGACCTTTACGCCGAGACCTACGTCAACTTCCACGCTCACGCGGACACCTGTACCGACATCAACCCCCACGTTGACTCGCACACCGTTGCCAACCTCAACATCCACGTTGACACCGACGAATACGTTCACATCAACACCCAGTTCTACACCCACGCTGACGTTTACACCGAGACCTACGTCAACTTCCACACCGACACGGACACCAATACCGACCTCGACTCCTACATTGACTCGTACACCGTTGCCAACTTCAACATCCACGTTGACACCGACGAATACGTTCACATCCACTCCTAGCTTCACGCCAACGCTGACATTTACGCCAAGACCTACCTCAACAACGACTGCCACGCGCACACCGTTGCCAACTTCAACATCCACGTTGACACCGACGAATACGTTCACATCCACTCCTAGCTTCACGCCAACGCTGACATTTACGCCAAGACCTACCTCAACAACGACTGCCACGCGCACACCGTTGCCAACCTCAACACCCACGTTGACGCCGACGAATACGTTTACGCCGAGACCTACGTCAACTTCTACAGCCACACGCACCCCGTTGCCAACTTCAACATCCACGTTGACGCCGAGACCTACGTCAACTTCTACAGCCACACGCACCCCGTTGCCAACTTCAACATCCACGTTGACGCCGACCAAAACCTTTACGCCAACGGCAAGCCTTACTTCAACATTTACGGTGACCCCGAGCCTCACCGCGACCTCAACAGCCACACGCACACCGTTGCCAACCTCCACGTTCACGCCAACTGCTACCGCGAGTAATACACCCACCGCAACATTGACGCCCACCATCACGCCAACCTTCACGCCTTCGCGGACGCCGATCCCGACCTCAACGGTCAAGCCCTCTGAAACGCCGAAGCCGACCGCCACGCGTCAACCTACCAAGACAGCGACCTTCACTCCGACGATCACATCCACACCCACGCTGACCTTCACGCCCACCCAGACCTTCACCGCCACAGCGAGCTCTACCCCCACGCTTACTTTTACACCGAGTCTTACGCCGACCTCAACATCAACACGCACACCGCGCCCGACAGTAACGAAGACGCCTACGGTCACACCGCGACCAACTTCAACACCGACCTTTACGCCCACAAATACATTCACGCCCACGGCGAGCTTTACAGCAACGTCCACTTTTACGCCACGCCCCACGAACACGTTGACGCCTTCTGCTACGCCGCGTCCGACCTCAACATTTACCTTTACACCCACCCCGACCTTCACGTCCACATTCACCCCGCGCCCTACTCAAACCTTCACACCAACATTTACGGTCACTGCTTCGGTCACTCCGTCATCCACGCCAACCAAGACCTTCACGCCAACGTTGACACCGTCGCTGACCCCCACGAGCACGTCCACGTTTACGCTCACGCCATCGCAGACTCCCACCAAGACCGCGACCTTTACGCTGACGCCATCGCGCACGCCAACCAAGACTTTCACGCCAACGCTTACACCGTCGCGTACGCCGACCAAGACCAACACACCAACTATCACGCCCACCTTTACACCAAGTCTCACGCCCACTGCCACACTGACACCATTGCCAACGCGTACGCCTCTGTATGTGAAGGTCAATGTCTACTTCACAGATAACAACCGTTTGATCGCCGGGCAGCTTCCGTATGAGGTTGCCGCGACGCGTTATGTCCCGTCTTCAAAGAATCTGATTGGCGGCGTGCTCGACGAATTCTTCAAAGGTCCCGGTGATGTCGAACGCAATCAGGGGCTTGCCCTCGTGCTCAACGGTTTCACCGGCTACACCAAACTTGCCTTTGCCGATGGTGTTGCGCAGGTTTATCTCGCGGGCAGTTGTCAATCGAACGGCACGCTCTACAACATTGCCATCCCGCTTATGTTGAACCTCAAACAATTTCCCGAAGTTCAATTCGTCAAGATCTATGATGAGCACGGCAATACACGCGAACCCCTCAGCCGCAGCGACTCGACACCCGTCTGTCTCGATCCATCCTACACACCCAGCGCCACACCGACACTAACGCCGACTAACACTGCCACCTTCACACCCAGCCCAACTGCGACTGCGACGTTTACCCTCACGCCCTCCCTCACGCCGACTTCGACCCCAACCAAAACATTTATGCCGACGTCTACCCCGAGTCTGACTCCGACCAAAACTGCCACGCCCACCTATACAGCGACTCTCACCCCCAGCCTGACTCCCACAGCCACGCAGACACCTTCGCACACCCCAACATCCACGTTCACGCCGACACTGACTCCGTCCAATACGCCTACACCTACATTCACACCAACCAACACGCCAACGCAAACGCCATCCAGCACACCGACATTGACGTTCACTCCCACGCGGACACCGACCAACACGCCAACGCGTACGCCACTGCCCACGAAGACATTTACCCCAACTCTAACTCCATCCCTCACGCCGACGCTGACTTTCACACCATCGTTGACTCCGACTCAAACACCGTCTAGCACGCCCACATTGACGTTTACGCCCACACAGACTCCGACCAATACACCGACACGTACGCCATTGCCTACGAAAACCTATACTCCAACATTAACTCCGTCCCTCACACCGACGTTGACCCTCACGCCATCATTAACTCCGACTCAAACGCCATCCAGCACACCAACGTTGACGTTCACTCCTACTCGCACACCGACGAACACGCCAACGCGTACACCGTTGCCTACGAAGACCTACACTCCAACATTAACTCCGTCCATCACACCGACGCTGACCTTCACACCTACATTAACTTTGACTCAAACGCCATCAAGCACGCCGACGTTGACGTTCACTCCCACGCGCACACCGACCAACACGCCAACACGCACGCCGTTGCCAACGAAGACTTACACTCCAACATTAACTCCGTCCCTCACCCCGACGCTGACCTTCACGCCCACACAGACTCCGACTCAAACGCCATCCAGCACACCGACGTTGACATTCACTCCCACGCGGACTCCAACCAACACGCCAACGCGTACGCCGCTCCCAACGAAGACATTTACGCCAACATTAACTCCGTCACTCACACCGACGCTGACCTTTACGCCGTCGTTGACCCCGACTCAAACACCGTCCAACACTCCCACGTTGACGTTCACCCCCACGCGCACACCGACCAACACGCCAACGCGCACACCGTTGCCAACGAAGACATTTACTCCAACATTAACTCCGTCCCTCACCCCGACGCTGACCTTCACACCTACGTTAACTCCGACTCAAACACCGTCCAGCACACCGACATTGACGTTCACTCCCACGCGGACTCCTACCAACACGCCGACTCGTACGCCTCTTCCAACAAAAACCTTCACGCCAACATTGACTCCGTCCCTCACCCCGACTCTGACTTTCACGCCATCACTGACCCCGACTCAAACTTCGTCCAGCACTCCTACGTTGACGTTCACCCCCACGCGCACACCGACCAACACGCCGACTCGTACCCCACTTCCAACGAAGACCTACACTCCAACGCTAACTCCGTCACTCACCCCGACTCTGACCTTCACACCATCCTTGACTCCGACTCAAACACCGTCAAGCACTCCCACGCGCACACCAACCAACACGCCGACTCGTACCCCGCTTCCAACGAAGACCTACACTCCAACGTTGACTCCGTCCCTCACCCCGACTCTGACCTTCACACCTACATTAACTCCGACTCAAACGCCGTCCAGCACACCCACGTTGACGTTCACTCCCACGCGGACTCCAACCAACACGCCAACCCGTACGCCATTGCCAACAAAGACCTACACTCCAACTTTGACGCCGTCACTCACCCCGACGTTGACCCTCACGCCATCATTAACTCCGACTCAAACGCCGTCAAGCACGCCGACGTTGACGTTCACTCCTACGCGGACTCCTACCAACACGCCAACGCGCACACCGTTGCCAACAAAGACATTCACTCCAACGTTAACTCCGTCCCTCACCCCGACGCTGACCTTTACACCATCCTTGACTCCGACACAAACGCCGTCAAGCACACCAACGTTGACATTCACCCCCACGCGGACTCCGACCAACACGCCAACCCGTACGCCGCTCCCGACGAAAACCTATACCCCAACATTGACTCCGTCCCTCACGCCGACGCTGACCTTCACATCTACATTAACTCCGACTCAAACGCCGTCCAGCACTCCTACGTTAACGTTCACTCCTACTCGCACACCTACCAACACGCCAACAAATACACCGATCCCAACCAAGACCTTCACTCCGACGAAGACTCCTACCAACACGCCTACACTTACATTAACTCCCTCACGTACTCCGACCAAAACATTCACGCCATCAGTGACGCCTTCACGCACGCCTACCTCAACTCCGTCACGGACGCCTACCGCCACCTTTACACCGTCGCGCACGCCAACCAAGACACCGACGCCGACCCGTACACCGTTCCAGTCACCGACGCCCACTGCAAACCTGGGTTGTGACCGGATCGAGTTTGTCAAAGACATTACCGTCCCGGATAACGCGGTCTTCTCGCCGGGTTCGCAGTTCACAAAAGTTTGGCGCTTGAAAAATAACGGCACCTGCACATGGACAAAGAATTATCGCATCGTACTCGCCAGCGGTGACTTGCTAAGCGGGCAGAATAATATGTCGTTGCCGGTTGAAGTCGCGCCGGGGCAAACGATCGATATTGCCATGAACTTCACCGCACCGGTTGTCGAAAAAGTTTATCGCGGGAACTGGCTGATCAGAAATGAAAAGGGTGAGTTGTTCGGTACCACTCTCACCGCAAACAAACCGTTCTGGGTTGCCATCAAAGTGAAAGCACCCGCTATCACTGGCACTGTCTATGACTTTGCCGCTAATGCCTGTTCTGCTCAATGGTTCAGCGGCGTGGGGACGTTGCTCTGCCCGGGTAAAGACAAAGATGCCAGTGGCTTTATCCTGGTTCAGAGCAAATCAAAACTTGAAGACGGCTCAACTTCATTTAGCCCCAGTCTTTTGCTGGTGCCAGAAAATAACAGCAATGGGTATATCCGCGCGGTCTATCCATCCTTCAAGGTAAAAAATGGAGACCGCTTGCAAACGATCGTCGGCTGCGAATTCGGCGCCACTTCCTGCGGTGTGCTCCTGCGCGTGGACTATCAACTTGCTGATGGTCTCATCCGCGACTTCTGGGCATTCGGCGAACAATACGATGGCAAATACTTCTCCGTCGATCTCGACCTCAGCCCGCTCGCCGGGCAGGATGTCAAATTCGTGATCACGGTCCTTTCGCTTGGTGATGCTTCCGGCGACCGTACCTTGTGGGTTCAGCCGCGCATCACACGCTAGTAGGGGCGGGGGTCTCCCCGCCCTGTTTTTGTCAAATTGAATTCATCCCTATTCCTTCATTTTCCCCTGCTATAATCTTTGCCATGGATATTCGTGCAGGTATCATCGCCGCGATCGTGTTATCCGTACTCGGAGCGTTGCTTGTGTTTCGAGCCGGCTATCGCGCATGGCTGTCAGCTAGAAAACTAACCTTTTATAGAATCAAACGTCAGCGCGAAAGAGGCGGGATCTACACCATGCTCGTCGCGCTCCTGCTATTGTCCGGCAGTGCGTTGTTGTACGTCTACGGTGAGCCGGTCGCCTATCAATATTTCCCGCCGTCGCTCACGCCGTCGTTGACTCCCACTATCACGCTTTCGCCCACGATCACATTGTCCCCGACCATCACGCTCACGCCGACGATCACCGATACGCCTTCGGTCACCGATACACCCACCATCACGCCGACGCCATTCGTCCCGCTTGCCATCGAAGCGTTGTTTCAAAGCGAAGTGACACCGAATCCCAATGCGGTCTTCAGCCAGCTGCAGTTCACGCTCAATTGCGATAACTTCAACGAATATGAATCTGCCACTGTTTTTCAAAACCCGATCAAGTATATGTGCGCGGTCTTCTCGTATGACCAAATGATCCCTGGCTCGCAATGGACTGCGCTTTGGTATCGCGATGGCCAATTGGTGCATTACGATACGATCCCCTGGGACGGTGAATTGGGCGGCTATGGTTTCGCGGAGTGGAAAGCGCCCACCGAGGAATGGCTGCCCGGCACCTATGAAGTGCAGATCTTTGTCGGGCTCGATTGGAAAGTCGTCGGTCAATTTATTTTACAAGGCGACGCGCCGACACGCATCCCCACTGCGACGCTGCCTCCATCTCCAACCCCCACACGGACGACAACTCCGGCTCCTACTCAGCCGGTAACTGCTACTGTTACTCCATAGCTTCTCTGGAGTCCGACAGCTTGCTGTCGAACATGTGGGAGCAAGCTCCCGCACTCCAGGTGTAAAGAATAGGAACCCCATGACCCAACCCTCCTTCCAAGACTCTTACCCCGATGCCTTAGCTCATTGTTATGGCTGCGGCAAACTTAACGAACACGGACACCAGATCAAATCCTACTGGGACGGTGACGAATCCGTTTGTCACTTTATGCCCAAGCCCTATCACATCGCGATCCCCGGCTATGTCTATGGCGGACTGCTTGCCTCGCTCATCGATTGTCACGGCACAGGGACAGCCGCCGCAGCGATGGCTGCATCTTTGAAAGCGCAAGACCCGCGCGCTGAACCTAATACGCGCTTTCTTACCGGCTCATTACATGTCGATTTTCTCAAACCAACTCCGCTCGGTATCGAACTCGAAGTCCGCGCCAAAGTGAAAGAACTCAAGGGACGTAAAGTCGTCATCGAAGAATGGATTCTTGCGAACAGTATCATCACCGTGCGTGGGGAAGTGGTCGCTGTGCAAGTCCCTGAGTCCATGTTGGATGAGTTGCTGAAAGGGAAGCTGGAGTAGGTATTATGAAGAAAATATTCCCGCCATTTTTATGTTTGATTTTTATCGTAACTGCCTGCGCGAAAGCCGTGCCGACTGCTCTTCCATTATCACCTTCAGTGACACTGGAACTTTCTACAAGTACTCCTTTGCCTCAGCCATCAGAAACTATTATCCTTACACCAACCCTATCAGTCGTTTCTCCAATATCAACTTTTGACATTGGCTCATCTGCGACCGGCAAAGACGGGATGATGCTCCTTTACGTTCCTGCTGGCAAATTTACCATGGGTAATGATAATAATGGTGATGATGTGAAGCCCGCACACCTTGTTTATCTGGATGCTTTCTGGATCGACCAAACCGAAGTGACCAATGAACAATATGCTATGTGCATCTCTAACGGCGGCTGTACCCATCTTTCTAGTACGAAATCTCCCACTCGTTCCAATTATTACGGTAATCCCGAATTCTATAATTACCCCGTTATTTATGTGGATTGGAAACAAGCAAATGCCTATTGTGCGTGGGTAGGGCGTCAATTACCTACTGAAGCTCAAT
This sequence comes from Chloroflexota bacterium, assembly GCA_040006635.1. Taxonomy (GTDB): domain Bacteria; phylum Chloroflexota; class Anaerolineae; order Anaerolineales; family Villigracilaceae; genus Defluviilinea. The sequence goes on along the minus strand of JBDTWO010000009.1, from coordinate 42,660 downwards.
GGGAGAAAGCAGCGCGCGGTGCAGATGGTCGTGTTTATCCCTGGGGAAATACTGCTCCAAATGACAGTTTGCTGAACTACAACAGCGCTGTCAGAGATACAACTGAAGTTGGCAAATATCCTGATGGGAAAAGTCCATATGGCGTGTATGATATGGCAGGCAATGTTTGGGAGTGGGTAAGCGATTGGTATGGCGGCAATTACTATCAAAGTTCGCCTTCATCAAATCCATTAGGCCCAAATGATCCATCGGGTTCCGTTGAGCAAGCAGGTTATGCCCAAGTATTGCGTGGCGGCTCATGGTACTATGAAGAAGGCAGTCTCCGTTCCATCTTTCGTTACGGGGTTGTTCCAGTGGATTTCCTTGTCCGCTCTGACACACGGAGTTGGGCGATCCCAAAATATGAGGATACAAGTGTCTATGGCAGACCGCCCTTGGGGTTTGGTACGGTTGGTTTTCGTTGTGCTCTCAATGCAACCCCGTAATAGGATTGTTATAATCATGTGAAAGAAAAATCACTGCTCAGCTTTACCGGCAGATAAAAAACTTTTGAAAAGGTAGAATAGAAATTATGAACAAAACTGTTTACATCGGCACGGACGGCGGCGCGACCACATCCAAAGTGGGCGGCGTTTGGAACGACGGCTCGACCATCACGACAAGACTCTTGCAAGCCTCCACCAACTCGGCGCATGGACCTGAGTCCGTGGTGCGGAGTTGGGTCGAAGCGATCAATAATTATCTGGCGCAAAACTCACTGACGTGGGATCAGGTCGGCGGAGTCGGACTCGCGATACCCGGTCCATTTCAACGCTATGGCGTTTTCGATCACTCGGCAAACCTGCCGGATAGTTTTACGGGTTTTGATGTACATACTTCCTATAGTAATGCTATTGCTGAACGCGCGGGGCGTCCCGTCCCATTGACCGTTGGCAACGACGGCGATATGGGCGGCGTGGCGGAAGCTCAACACATTCGCGGTGACAGCAAGGCGACCGTGTTGATGCTCGCACCCGGTTCAGGCTTGGGATGCGCCTATATCGACCAACGTGGCTTTGCCTTGAGTGGCGATACCTTCGCCGGTATGGAAGGCGGTCACATGCCCGCGCCGCTGCATTTACTCGGTGCGAAAGTCTATCCTTGTGGATGTGGACGTACCTGGGGTTGTATCGAAGTCTACACATGCCTCGCGGGGCTGCCCTACTTGCTCGCTGATAAATTGGAGCAATATCCCGATCACGAATTGGCAAAATCAACACTCAGCATGAAAGAGCGTGCCTTCTCCCTGCGCGGACTGGCGCAACAAGGCGACCCACTTGCCACCGAGATCTTCGATTTCCAAGCCAAAGCCATGGGTTTGCATGTCGCCAATCTGGTCATGCCGCTTGATCCAAAATTTGTCGTCATCGGCGGCGGCTTGATGGACCCCGAAGCGACCAGCACTGCCTTCCGCGAACGCTATCTGAGCATCGTGCGTTCGACTGCCCGCAAATATCTGTGGCCCTATCAGCGCGATTCCATTAGCATTGTCCCGGCTGCACTTGGCGATTTATCACAAGCCATCGGTGCGGCACTATCCGCTTTGTATCGGGATAGGGCGTAATATCTGTTTAATGTTTTACTACTTGCATAGAGAATCACTGCTCTATGCAAGTAGTTGATTCTAGGAAAAGCTAGGAGAAAATGATAGAAAGAAATCCTTTGAATTCTTTATTTAGATTAATTTAGTCGTATAATCGCAAAATACTGGAGTTCTATATGGCGCGGATTGAGAATACTGTCTTTATCAGTTATCGACGTACAGATGTTTATACTGCCTTGGCGGTTTATGAGAACTTGAAAAATCAGGGCTACGATGTATTCTTTGATTACAGAAGTATTTCTAGCGGGGATTTTGAGCAGATTATTACAAGCAACATTCGGGCACGTGCCCACTTCTTATTAATTCTTACCGCAACGGCATTAGACCGTTGTAGTGAACCGGGAGATTGGCTGAGACGTGAGATCGAGTTTGCTATTGACGAGAAACGCAACATCATTCCATTGTTTTTCAAAGGGTTTCGGTTTGGTGCTCCATCTGTTGCGGAGAAGTTAACGGGAAAGCTGAGAAATCTCAGTCGTTATAACGGGCTGAATGTGCATGAAGATTATTTTGATGAAGCCATGCACAGACTACCAACTCAGTTTTTGAACATTCCCTTGGATACTGTTCTGCACCCGGTGTCTACTGAAGTGCAGAAAGTGGTAGTACAGGAACAGGTCGCTGCTGACAAGGCACTTGAGCAAATTGAAGATGTTCAGAAACTTGTCAAGCATTCAGGTAATATGCCTGTACAAAAAGAAGATTCATCAAAGTCTGTGATTGTCCAAACTACAAAAAGTAAAATTCGAGGAAAAGCATCTTGGCAGGTTGTCTCAGTTCTTGCTGGTGGATTGCTGATTATCAGTCTGCTGATTTGGGGTGGTTCGAAAGCCTTGTTGAATGTACCGGACGGCTCTCCCACGCTGACAAATACTGTTCAAATGCCCGCTACATTAACTTCACAACCCATCGCCGAAGTTGCAGCTCCACTGACATTTACCGATACACCCGTGCCAACTGAAACCTCCATTCCAGCGATCCCAACCCTTGGCATTGGTTCAGCCTTGATCTCCGACAAGGATAACATGACCCTGCTCTACGTGCCTGCTGGAGAGTTCATCATGGGCGACGATAACGGCGCACTCGATGAACGACCGGCTCATCAAGTCTATTTGGATGCATTCTGGATCGACGAGACTGAAGTGACCAATAAAATGTACGCCCAATGTGTCAGCGCCAACGCATGTGTAGATCCACAAACTAAAAACTCAGCCACAGTCTTCCTGTATTATGGGAACATTCCATTCAACAACTTCCCCGTGATTTATGTGGATTGGAACATGGCGCAAACGTATTGCAGTTGGGCGGGCCGCCGCTTGCCCACGGAGGCGGAGTGGGAGAAAGCCGCCCGTGGAACGGATGGGCGTATTTATCCGTGGGGGAATGAGGCTCCCAACGGTACGTTATTAAACTATAAGGGTAATGCGCAAGACACTACCAGTGTAAAAAGTTACGAGGACGGCAAAAGTCCATATGGTGCTTATGACATGTTGGGTAATGTTTGGGAGTGGGTAAACGATTGGTACAGCGCATCGTATTATCAGAATTCCCCGGGCTCCGACCCACCGGGACCGGAATCAGGGGAAGCCCATGTGGATCGGGGCGGTTCATGGCTCAAGGAGGATAACTCCTTTACTGTGTCGAAACGCGATAATGGCGGTCCAACCTTTACTTCTCTAAATCTTGGTTTTCGTTGTGCCATGAGTGTAATCCCGTAAGATCGGAACTCCGAGTTTTTCAAAAACTCGGAGTTCTTGTATCTTACTTCTTCATCGGCTTCGCCATCTCATCTTTCACGGCGTGGTACAAACTTTCGGCTTTCAACTCACTCAGCGCATAACACGGCGCTTTGAGGTGATTCGCCAGCTGTTGGGCGAGTCCCTGATCGAAGGCAGCGTGCTCCATGTTAATGACCACGCTTTTTACTTTCTCGTGCGCGATCAATTCCGCGAAGCGATAGGATTCTTCTTGAGGGGGCAATGCACCGATGGATACATTCCCAGCGCCGTCGGTTAATACGATGAGTAGCGGCTCCACATCGGGGTGATGGAGTTTCTCCATGCGCAGGACATCGGATGCCAGGAACAAGCCCGCCGAAAGCGGAGTCTTGCCGCCGACGGGAATGTCCATCAGTGCGCGTTGAGCGAGTTGGATGGAGTTGGTGGGGGATAATACGAGAGTCGCGCGGTCTTTTTGGAAGACGATCAATCCCACACGGTCACGGCGTTGATAGGCATCCGTGAGCAACGAAAGAATCGCGCCTTTGGTCGCGTTCATGCGCTCGGCAACCGCCATCGACCACGAAGCGTCTACCAAAAACAAAACCAGATTTGCCACGCGCTTTACACGGATCTTGCGCTGCAAGTCCGATGACTGGATGGCGAATGCCATATGTTTGCGTTGTTCGATACGTTGTTTTTGAAAAGGCGCGGCGGCTCTGAAGGTGGCATCAAAGGCGATGTCGTCCCGCCTTTCGCCAGCGGGACGCGCCTTGATGTAGCGCCCATGTTTGCGTTCAGTCTTGGTGAGCGAACGTCGGCCCGCGTGTTTGCGCGCGAGTTTATCGAGCGGCGTGTTCAACTTGCGCGGCTGAAACTTTTCACCCGACTTGACCTTCTGTCCGCCTTCCCACCAATTCGCATTTGTGTTCGCGAACACATCCTGCGGCATCGGCTCGGGCTTGCCCTCCTGTTTGCCCTCTTGTTGCTCATCCTCGAGTTTTAAGTTTTTTTTTCTTCGGATTTGCCTTCTTGCGATTCGGACTCTTCAGACTCCGCTTCGCTCGGGACCGATTGGCCTGCCAGCTGTTCAATGCGCTCTTGCAGTTGCTCGGACGTCATCTCAGCCTGCTGGAAGGGAGTCCGCTTGATGCGATGGGGGAGCGCCAACTCGGCTGCCAGCGCGATATCGTGGTCGTTGATCTTCGTCCGACCTTCGAAGGCGGCTTGCGCACGCGCGGCTTTGAGAATCACCAAGTCTGCGCGGTGACCATCAACGTTTAAGGATGAAGTCAACGCAGCGATGGAAAGTAAGTCGCGGCTGGTGTGAGTCACTTGACCCACGAGTTCACGTCCACGTTCGATTTTGTGTGAGAGTTCTTCTTCCTTCGGCATGAACGTATTGCGGAAGGAATCTGCATCTTGTTCAAAACCGAGGTTGCGTTCCATGATCATCACGCGTTCGCGTGCATCGCGGATGCCGATGATATCGACAGAGAGGGCGAAGCGATCAAGCAGTTGAGGCCGCAGCTCGCCTTCCTCAGGATTCATCGTCCCGACAAGAATGAAGCGGGCGGGATGCGTAAAGGAAATCCCCTCACGTTCGACCATGTTGACGCCCATTGCGGCCGAATCTAAAAGTACATCCACTACATGGTCGTCAAGCAGATTCACTTCGTCGATGTAGAGCAATCCGCGATTTGCGCCAGCGAGAATGCCAGGCTCAAAGTGACGTTCGCCTCTTTGAATAGCTTTTTCAATATCCAAAGTTCCGACCACGCGATCTTCCGTGGCAGAGACTGGCAGGTTCACAAAGGATGTGGTGCGCACGTGTGACGGTACGCTTTTATTATCTTTGAAGCGTTCCTTACATTCGGTGCACCAGGTGTTGGGCATATTGGGGTCACAGCCGAAGCGGCAATCATCCACAACGTTTACTTTGGGAAGCAATGCCGCTAACGAACGTGACGCCGTGGATTTGGCAGTGCCGCGTTCACCACGGATCAATACGCCGCCGATGCGAGTATCAACAGCATTCAAGATCAGCGCACGCTTCATGCGCTCTTGTCCTACAATGGCAGTAAAGGGGAAAATTGGTGGCATGGTTTCAACTCCGAAGGATGATTATAACGCTAAATCATTTTTGTTTATAAAAAGTGACAGTCACCTTTGAGGTGACTGTCACTTTTTGGGTGTGCCCCCACGGGGATTCGAACCCCGGTTTTGACCTTGAAAGGGTCGCGTCCTGGGCCCCTAGACGATGGGGGCGGCACGTTTTGAAGCGGGCGGGATTTTATCATCGCACCGAATAATGGTCAAGCATTTATTGTGAATTGAAGCGCAGCTGTGTATCTAATTCGTTGTGCCGGGTGCTGTGGGTGGTTTTTCTTCTTTGGCGCGTTGGCTCAGGAGGGCAAGCATATCCACTTTTTCGCGATTGAAGAGAATGGCGGGACTTTCTACTTTGAGGTTGGGAATCAGAATGGCGCTTAATGCGGCATCGTAGAGCGGTATAAAGTTGCGGGTTTTATCGGAGACCAAGGTAACGAAATCGAAACGACCGACAACTTCCAATTTCCCCTCGATTTCATAGACACTGGTGGTAAGGCGGGTGGGCATGCTCACTTGATTGGAGTATCCGCCGCGGACCACTGCAGTGGGACCCAGATCTTCACGCCGCGCAGCACAAACAGCAAATATTTGATTTTTCATCAAACGTACTACTTCAAAGTGATCCACCAGTTTGGTCGGCATGTGGATGCGGGCAAGGCGGGCATCTTGGACTTCCAGATGTGATTTGGTGGTGTCATTGAGAACCCCCATGATGCCATTTGTGGATATCATGATCTTGCCGACTACCCGATAGCCCGCAATATAAACATCGGCTGGCAGGAAGCGATAAGTACGTTGTGAAGTATCCATAAAGTTTTCTAACTCGTGTGGGTGTTAATCAAGCATGGGAGGCGGGGCGTTCCGTTTGCGTGGTTCAGGCTGAGGAGTCCGTTTGACGCGGCGGGTGGGATGTCCCGCTTCGGGATTGAGCAGCATGCTTAGCCAGGAGATGGCGCTCTGGTCGTATTCGCGCTTGCCGCACATATCACACACCCAAGCCGGGAAGTTCGGAACCGTGACCAGTTCCTCGCCCAACCAAGTGAAGTACGTGATGTGGCGGATGTGCATGATGCCAGCCGAACACTCATTACAGGGAAATGCTTTGGAAGTTTGTGCTGAATTTAATGCTTTCATCTCTTTGCCTTATTCCTGTGGCGTAAGCACTTCGACAGTATGGTTGATGACTTTCCATTCAGCGGGGGGCCAGTAAATCACGATCGATTTGCCGATCACATTTTCCAGCGGCAATAAACCCCATTGGTGCGAATCGCGTGAGTCATTGCGGTTATCGCCGAGGACGAAGAGGTTGCCATCGGGGACGGTCCACTCACCAAAATAGAGCGGGGACTGGGCGATGTAGGGTTCTGCCAACTTTTCGCCATTGATGGTGACAACGCCATCGCTCACGTGAACCGTATCACCGGGCAAACCGATGACGCGTTTGATCAAATCCTGGGATTCATCACCGGGCAGGCGAAAGACGATGATATCGCCGCGCGCAGGCTGACCGGTCTTATAAGATAACTTGTTGACAAGGATATATTCGCCGTTCTGCAAAGTGGGGACCATGCTAAAACCATCCACGCGCACGCGCGCCGAGAGGGCATTGATGCCGAAATACAACACGACTGCCAGAACGATGGTTTCGAGAATATCCAGGGCGAAACGTTTCCAATCCTCTTTGTGTTCAAGCTGAGCTTCGGGTTGTGTCTCAGGTTGAACTTCAGGTTGGATTTGTGGTTCGAGTTGCGGCTCGAATTGGGGTTCAAGTTGAGTTGATTCCAAAGTTACTCCTAAAAAGATTATACTGCTTTTTGGTTTACCCCTGCCCATCCTTAAGATGGAGTTAATATGCTGTAAGTTGGGCTGGTTTATTCTGATTGATTTTCATACTTTGCCCAATTGCGAACGAATTCTGCCTGTTCACGCGTTTCTGGAGAACGGAGGTGGATCTGGCTTTTGGGGACGGTTTGCCACCATTCAGCCAGTTGACGCAGCGCTTCTTCGCCGGTTCTCCCGCGCCGCACCAAGTAACAGCCAACAGTCGTGCCGGTGCGACCAATGCCCCCCCAACAATGGAGATAGATCTTGCGTCCGGCTTGTAGTTCGGCGTCAATGGTGTTGAGGATGGCAGTCATATGTTCGGGGGTGGGCAGACCAAAATCGCCGATCGCGAAGCGCTGATGTTTTACTTCCACATCATAGAGTTTGGCTTTATCGAGCAGGGTGCGGATGTAGGCAATCGTTTCGTTGGGTTTGGTCAGGTCAATAAAAGTATTGAAGCCAGCCTGAATGAGCGCGTCGATGCGCAGGCGGGTCAGCTCGTTATTAAATTGAGCCGGGTATTCTCCAGCCAGCAGGCGACCGGGTTCAACCCAATAGGATTCGGGAATAGGGCGGGTCAGATCATTCATATTATTGTTGATACTCCGCACATATTCTATCCAGAATCTGCGCGCGCAGTGCCGCCAGTTCAGGGTACTCATAAAAGAACAGGATCTTTTCATGCGCTATCGAATCTAACTCTGGCTTGGGTGCAAGGATGAAAAACGCCCATGATTCAGCGATATCTTCTGCCGGGCTGGTGGGGGCGTAATCGGTGAGGAATTGGTCTTGATAGGTTTTGTAGAAATCATCGAGCAGAGCGTACTGCTTATCTTTATCCTGCTCTGCATCGATCACCTGCCATTCGGCGTAGAAATCGGTCCAGAAGCGCTGGAAGAATTGATTGATGTATGAATCAGGGTTGCTGCAGCCTTCACCCGGGAAGTATTGCGGGCAGGCATCCACTTCTTGTTTATATACATCCTCACTGTACGGGTTATGGTAGATGGGCACGCTCACCTTCACTTGATCGTTGTTCAACGTCAGCAAATGCCCATATTCGTGGAGCAGGGTAAAGGTCAAAGAGGTCTTTTGGGTGGCGTCGGCAAAGTCCACGTTCAATTCCCATTTGTATGGATTCCTGTCCGCCTGAGTGACCGCCGCCAGGTAATTGTATTTGCCGTCGGTGAAGATCGCAAAGCCCGAAACGATCTCACGCTGGTCAGCCGGAATAAGACGTTTGAACAGATCCCAGATCGCCTCGTGTGTGGCGCGGTCCTGCTGAGCCTTTTCGAGATTGGCTGGGACATTGTCGAAGAGCGGGGTTTTTAACTCGCCGTCAACCACGCTGTAGTGGACGAGATACGCAACCTTCTCATCGACAGTTGCTTCACCACGCGAAAGTTTTTCGTCACTGACAGTGGAATCTGTGATGATCTGATCGAGCACCAGCGGACAACTGGCTGAATATTCAACGGTCGGTGTGATCGGCGGGAGGAAGGGCGTCAGGGTAAACGTGGGCGGCGGGAGTGTTGCGGTGATCGTAGGCTGCGGCGTAGGGGTATCAGGGATGATCAGCCTCGTTGCGGCGCGGCAGGCTAAGGTTGAGAAAAGCAGCGCGGTGATCGCGAAGGCAATCCTTTGGTGACGGGTAGGTGTCATAATGAGGTTGGTCTTATTTTGGGATCTTGAGCCAACCGGCATCCAGAAAATAAAGATATAAATAACCGATCAACAAGATGAACCAAAGCGACAATTGAACCTTGTCCATGATATTTTCCCACGAGACACTGAAATTATCCTTAATGGTTTCAACGATATTCTCGAGGTTATCAAGCTTCGAGCGGACACTATCCTTCCAATCCTTCAAATAGAATTCAGCCTGAATAGCTTCATACAATTTGGATGTATACCAATCCCCGATGAGCAGCATGTATTGCTCAGCCCGTTCAAAATCCATCATCACTTCGAGACGGTGTTCTGCGATCTGGCGGAGCATACCGCGGGTGGGGCGCGGACGCCGTCTGTTTTTGAAAAAGGCTTCGTAGAGTTTATCGAGCATATCTTCGATCGAGCGATCTAACATGCGGTAGCGCAAGAGTTGATAATTGCCAATCTTAAGCAGCGTGATATCTGATTGAAAGTCTGCGGCGGGCGCAACGATCACTGCGCCTTCCCAATCCACCAGCGTTAGGTCTTCGGCAGAGTAACGTGTGCGGGAACTAAGGATCTCATCCATTTCGGTCTTATCGAAAACTTCACGTTGTGAGCGGATGAACTTTGAAATGGCAAGCGCATTCTTTTCGACCCACTTATCGGGTGTGGGCTTGGCGTCTTGAACAAGCAGGATCGTATATTCCTCGTATAAACCATTGCTGTAATAATCAGTCGGAATATAACGGCTCTTCAAAGAGTTTTCAATGCGTTCACGATCCTGCAAAACAGAGACCGCGAATGGGTCTTTCAAAATAAAGCGGCATTCGAGCATTTGCACCCGCCCGTCATAACGACGGCGGATCACATTCACAGCCCGACCTTCAACAATAATCGTCTCCTCGCCGATCGAAGTGATGTCAATATCCACCGCTCGAAAATACGGTGCATTCTTCAGGTTATCAAGTTGTTCTGCGTGAGTAGGGTCGCCATCAACAGCATCGGGAAAAGCAATAAGATAACAAATTTCCATGACTCAAGTGTAGCACGGAATATATAATGCCCACGGTCACTAATTGCGCTTTCCCGCCTTTGAAAAAACGCAATTAGTGACCGCCCTGGGTATAAGACTAAATCTGACCCCATACAAAGTAGGTTGGCACATTGAGTATGCGTTCGCCGCGTGCTCGGGCTTGCTGATCTAATTTTTTCATTCTTTGGACTTCTTCACCTGAAGCCGAATCTGCCAAATCGGATTCAATCACCGCCCATTCCAGCTCCCACTCCTCAAGCGACGGTTCATTTTCTACGCTTTGAATTGTTCCTGTTTCGAGGATTGGGATGCTCGCCTGAAAAAATAATTCAGCCAACTCCGCGCCCAAAGCCGGATTCGCACCCTGCTTGATCAATGACTCTGTTTGCCATTTCCCCAGTTGGATGAGCTCATCAGGTTGATCGATACGATGCGAATAATCCGGCTCAGCAAACGCGATGATATATCCGCCTGTTTTCGTTACGCGTTTCATTTCACGTAATGCCTGGATTGGATCTTTCACCCACAACAACAGGAAATGACAATAGACAATATCGAATGATTGATCTGAATAGGGGAGTGCAAGCGCGTTACCGCGAACCAGTGATGCGGCTGGGGCGTGGACTCTGCATTCCGCAAGCGCAGCCGGATTCAAGTCCAAGCCGTGATGCGGGATGTGAATTGGGATTTTAGAAAGGATGGCGCCGGTTCCACAGCCTGCTTCAAGCACACGTTGTGCGTTTGGCAGGTCTGCTTTTTCGAAGAGATAGGCTCGCAGGTCGCGAGTCCACTTTGCTTGTTGGGTGTAGCGCAAATGCCAGTTCATTTTATAAACTCCGAAGGCGTGTAATGATTATCAATAGTTCGCGATTCTGGAGTCAATCAGCTTGCTGGTTGATATTTCAGGCAGCAAGCTGCCTGACTCCAGAGTCTTTCGTGAAGTACTGATTCCAGCAATGGATCTAGTTTAAATAGATAATCCCGAAGGAGTGTCAAGATACATGTCATCTCTCGGGGTTTTTTATGATCGACATTCAAATATTACAGTCCTGACGTCCCTTCGGGATTGTATATATTTTTCCAATCATCGCGCAAGAAATTGCCCAGCACTTTGTCTGCCGCACCTTGGGTGGGCAGAACATCGCCATCGGGTTCCACATACAACCAGACCTTGCCTGCGCCTTCAGGGACGTTGTCGTCTTGGGTCTCAAAAGTAACTGGGTTGTTTGCAGAATACGGAACAGGCAAATCAGACTTGAGCGTAAGCCCCAGCGACGCGGCTTGATTACGGATCGCTTCATACTGATCGCGTAGAGAATTGTCCGCGATGGTCAGGGATAGGCTTTGTACATTTAATTTTGCCAGCCGTTCGAGAGTTGCTTTGGTGTCTTTGGCATTGTTCTCGGTCAAGGTGAGGTGCACTGTGACGTAGATATCCTCAGGCATGATGGTTTCGAGCGCTGTCCACGATGTGGTGTTATCCGGTTGAAGAATAAAGAGGATGTGATCGAGCCCGGTCTGTAAGAGTAGGTCGAGATATTTTTTGTCGGTCAGTTTCAAGCCATCGGTGAGTAGACCGCAGACCTGTCCGTTCTTTTCGGCTTGATTGATCAAATCCGGGAGATCGTCGCGTAGCGTGGCTTCGCCGCCGGTGAAGGTGATGTGCGGGATGCCGACCACCCACGCCTTATTGATAATCGCTATCCATTCATCCGTAGTGAGTTCCCGGTCAACGCGTTTGGTCGGCGCGTATTCAGCTTGTGTGTTGGCGGGCAGACGATAAGTGAGCGCGCAATCGAGGCGTAATGGAGCGGTGAGGTCCGCTGAATGAGGGGCGACCAGTTCAAAGTCCAGAAAAGAGACGGGGTCTAAATCCGGAGTCGCGATCAGCGTTTCGATCCGAGAGACGTAGTCATTGTAGTCCTCAAGTGCTAGTCCTTTGCTGACACGGTAGCGCACTGAGATTTGTTTTGCGGCTTCTTCAGGTGCGGTGCCTTTGATGAAATGGAAGGCGCATTCCGCCGCCGTGGGATTCAAATGCAACACGGTAGAGGCATTTAAGATCAACAAGCCTGAACCATCGTTTCGCAAACGCAGATGCAAACGATATGGCTTTTCATCTTTTGTGGTTTGGAGTTGATGTGTGCCAACCGGCAAGGGTTGGACTTTCGAAAAACGGTCAGCGAGGCGGTTTAAGATTTTCATGATTGTTCTCCAGATCAGGAGCGGATGAAATGCGTCATCTCAAATGGAATTTCGAGTGAGAGTTCCACGAAGCCTGCGTATTCGCCGTTGTGATACCAGGGCGATTGATAGATTAATTTTTTGACGCCGTTCTTCTCGATGGTGTAGACGTTCTTCTCGCGTGCGGCAAGCAGACGTTCGACTTTGGTGTTGGCAGGGTCGGGATGACAAGCGAGCATGTTCGAGCCGATCATTTTGCGGCCGCCGTCTTTCTCGAATGTCTTTGCGGCTTTGTCATTCATCTCAAGCAGGATGCCTTCTGCATCGCAAACTGTGACCGCGGCAGAGAATTCCTTGATCCACTCATGTTCGTTCATTTTGCTCCTGTTGAAAGTTCCATGTTTAAAGTTGAATGACGGAATTACTTGTAACCGGCAAACCTTCAACTTGAAACGATTCGAATTTAAGTGGACATCCGCCGCCGCATTCTGTAACGAGCGAACATGAGTTGCATTTGGCTGGCAGGTTCTGGCGTTCGCGCAATTGCACGGATAATTTGTGATTCCAAATTGAGTCCCATGAGTCGGTGAGGATATTGCCAAGCGGTTGATAATAAGACTGACATGGCAAAACATTCCCGTTCGATTCAATGCACATACTGTATAACGCGGCGGTGCAGCCTTTGACGCCGAGATTGCTGGCAGTGGGATCGAACTCACAATATTGCGTGGGCGTATACCAGATGAGACGCTGTCCGCGTTCGTTGGTTTTGCGTGTGGCAATATCCAGGATGGGCTGCAATTCGTTTTCGTGTAAACCTGTCCCTACGGTGAGACCGTTACCGGAATAGATCAGTGCATTCAATCCGATCGTGGGAACGCCAAGGTCGGCGAGAAAATCGAGCGTATTGGGAATCGTGTGGACGTTCGTGCGCAGCATCGTGGTGTTGGTCATTACGTACAATTTGCTGTCGAGCACGTTCCTAAGACCCTCGATGGTTTGCCTGAACGCACCTTTGGCGCGCATCATCTCATCGTGGATTTGTTCATTGCTCGACTCAACCGTAATTTGGACATGGTCAAGCCCGGCGTCAATTAAGTTCTGCACGTACTTTTCATCAGACAAACGACGAGCGTTCGTGTTCAAACCTGTGATTTGTCCATTGGATTCAGCATGCTGTATCAACTCTGGCAGATCGTTACGAAGAGTCGCCTCGCCGCCGGTGAAGACGATGTGCGGAACGCCCAACGCCCAAAGCTGATCGATGATTCCGAACCATTGCTCTGTGCTGAGTTCAGGGAAGTTGCGTTCGCGGGCGTTATAGCAGTGGGCGCAATCGTTGTTGCAGCGATAGGTGACAGCCAAGTCCATACGATAGGGAGCAGTAGGACGCGTGCTGAAAGGCATGAGTGATTCGAGATCGAGCTCATGAATCGGACATGCACCATCGGGACGGATTAATTCTTCGAATTGAAAGAGGAAAGAAGAAAGATCGTCATAAGCTTGTTGTTTGCTCACTGCATAGCGTGATGTGAGCGCGTGCATGCTTTCCTCTTTTGTCTTGCCTTCCAGAATTAACCATGCCATGTGCGCCGCGGTTGGATTCAGATGCATGACGCTGCTGGCGTTGACAATGAGTGTACCGTGTCCGTCAGGGTCGATGCGCAAGTGAATGCGCGATTTTTCATGTTCGGTCTCATGGATATAGTGATACAAACCTGATTTTAGATTTGCGGTTTCAGATTTACGATTGAAAAAGTCGGTAAATAGATTCATGTTTCACCTTTAAGAGCTAACAGCTAATTGCTAAGAGCTGACAGCTATCTCCCTCCACCAGCGCAAGCGCAAGCGCAACCAGCACATGCACAGGCGCACGCGCAGGAACGTCCGCCACTGCCGCCGCGACCGCCTCCGGTGTTTTTGGGAGGTGGGGGAGGCGGGTTGGTCACGTTGGTGACGCGGCTGGTGAAGTCTGTGACGTTACCGATAACTTTCTGCGAGAAGGTTTGCACGCCCGTCGCAACGGACGAGGCGAAGTCAGACCCCGGTAAACGCGGAACCGAGGGCATGGACATTGAAGGCGTGGGCAAGCTGCTCGAAGCCGGAGCAGACCGCGGGTACGAAGGATCGTAGCGTCCCCACCACATCGGCACAATGACCGGGCCGTGAAATACGCGGCGCGTGCGGTCGTCGTAATCTTTATCCAGCATGGTCCATTCAAGGGCTTCGTCAAATTTCTGGCTTTTCACTTCGGGTGTGTCAGCCGCTTCCACTTGCTGCCACGCTTTTTCCATGATGGATTTGTAGTAATCTTTTGTTTCGCGATTGCTAAAGCCTTTCATCTTTTCTGAAACGGAGCGCACCAATTTAACCGTCATGTCTTGTAAGAGATTCCGACGTGTGGCAGGTTTTTCTTCTTTAAAGGCTGTAAGGAAATTCAATTCATAATCACGCAAGCCATCGGGCAACGGCGAAGTCGCATCGATCTGTAGCGGCTCGCGGGTGACTACCTGCGCGGCATTCTTTTTGATCACGCCGAACAGGATCATGGTCATCACTTTATCGAGCGGCTGCTCCAGCAAGATTGCCGCTTCGACTGCGGTTAGTCCACGCTTGATGCCGTGTCCTTCAATCGAAATCCGCGGTGACATATATTGCAGTTTACGGCGGTTGCTTGAAACCATGGTCAACACGGGAATGCCCAGGAAGAAGAAACCAAAGAAACAGAGGAAGAAAAAAATGCCGATCGTGTCAGATGAGATGGATATGGATGGGAGTTTGACGGTGACGATACTACTGGCGGGCACATAACTTTTCGGGAACGATGCGCCGAATTTATATTGCGTTTCGCCGTTGGCATTCGGGTTACGCCAGGTGTAGGTAATGCGGTCTTGTGCGTCAAAGGCAGCTGCTGGCTCAGATGGAAAGCCGGCTGGCGCTGCATGCCATTTGGGCTCTTCAGGTTTTACACCCGGAGGCAGATGATAAGTAACGGTGATGTCGGTTGTGCCGGTAACGACATTGGATTGAAAGTACAACGGTGCGAATACTGCACTCGCATAATTTGCATCGCCTGAATCTTTATACAGGACTCCCGTTACGCGTCCCACGGAGACGTGAACTGTTCCGGTTTGCCCAGGCTGAATCGCATACCCGCCCATTTGCACGGCAAAGCCATCGCTGCCGGTGCCCTGAAAATCACTGGAGATCGAAAGTTGGTTGCCATTGATGTCGGCTTTAATGGTGTTGAAATCGAAGTTGCCGTTGGGCATGCCCACATCGACGAATTCGATGGTGTGTCCGCCGGGCTGGGTGGTAAAGGTGAGTAGATAATCCAGTGCCAGCGTACCATCTTTATTCCAGTAGGCGTTGACAACTTCCTTATCCAGGCTAAAGTAATAATCTTGAGCGAGTACAGCGTGTGTGGCGCTGAATGTAAGGATGAAAATAAACAGTGCTGTGAGAAGTCTTCTTCTAATCATGAAGTCTCCTTGACCATTTACGAAGTTATTTCAATCGCAAATCGTCAATCTGAAATCGTAAATCGAACTACCATTTCGGTTCTTCGGTCAATTGATAGGTAGTCCCGCAATACGGACATTCCACGGTCGGCGCGCCTGCCAGCATCTTGATGTTATCGGCTTTCAACGTGCCGCCGCAGTTCTTGCAGGTCATGGCTTCGATCTTGGTCTGCGCAGGGAGATCTACTTTAAGAGTCACATTGGTCGTGTCACCGGCGCCGGTCGTAAGCCTGCGGCTGGCGAACCAGATCAAGCCGAACCCGAACAAGACGCTCAGCCCGCCGCCGCAAACCCACGTCCAACCGCCGCCCTGACTCCCGCCTGCGCCCCAAACGAATAGCACGCCGAAGAAGATCAGAATTGCAGCGGCGATATATGCAATGATTTTCATAAGGTGACTCCTGTTTCTATATACGTTCAGTCTAGCATCTTCGTTGTCCCAAAACAACTGACATTCGTCTTGAATTCATCCTGTGTTTGTCCAATTCTGCGGCTGATGTATTTGGCTTTATACTCGTGGTAGAGGCTGAATCCATATGAATAAATCATTCCGACTTGTATTCCCCATTGCACTCGCTGTGTTGATTTCTGTAGTGACGATCGTTGCGCTCATGCGGTTATCGCCCACCGTCTGGAGCACTTGGTCGCCTGCCACTTGTTTGAAGACCGGTTGCTTTTGCGAATCTGCCAACGCGCAAAATCCGATTCGCCAGCCCGTAAACACAATCTCATCTTTGGCGTTCGTCTTCAGCGGCATGCTCGTTCTCGCGCAAATTCGTCAGAACAATCCGGCGCGACGATTGCCAGATGTTTATACGGCGATCATGGGCATCTCCAGCATCATCATTGGAGTGGGGAGCGCGTTCTATCACGCCTCGCTGACATTCATCGGTCAATTCTTTGACGTGTTCGGGATGTTCCTGCTCGCGGCGTTTGCGCTCGTCTACGCCTGGGAGCGGATCTGGGACCTGCGCCTCACGACGACCCTCAGCCTGTATCTTGCCCTCAATCTTTTTCTCAGCTGGCTGCAGATCGCCATCCCTGATACGCGCCGTTATGCCTTTGCCATTGTTTTAGTCGTGGCGTTGATGTTTGAATATTACTTCCGCTTGAAAGCAAAACCGAATATCGAAGTGCAATGGCTGTGGATTGGAATTGGCTTGCTGACCCTCGCATACATGATCTGGATTCTAGATAACACGCGCCTCGTCTGCCTCGAGAACAGTCTCTTACAGGGACATGCCGCGTGGCATATTCTGGGCGCGGTATCAGGTTTGTTTTTGTATCGCTATTATGCGAGCGAGGCGAAGGCAATATAAAATAGACATTATCGGAAATTAAATCGGGACGCTGATTCACGCTGACAAACGCAGATTTCTATCTTTCAGCGAAATCAGCGTTCATCTGCGTCCAAAACATAGTTCTGTGCGTATTACCGATAAAGTCTAATAGATTTTGATCAAACTAACTCTTCGCATGTCACCCTGAGCGCCAGCGAAGGGTCTCTGAGACAACCGTAGAGATTCTCACCTGCACTTGCGTTAGGTGCAAGTGTCGCTTCGCTCAGAATGACATTGCTAACGTGTGTTACTTCTCCCAACTTGGTTTTACGCCAGTCATTTCAAAAGAATCTTTTTCTGCATCGTAGCGCATCAACGGTTGCAGGATGTAACGGCTGTCTTCCAAACCTTTCAGTTCAACCAACTGTACCACCTTGCGATTGCCGCTCGGCAGGCGTTCCTGATACGCAATCAGCCTGATCGCTGAAACGATGGTCTGCCGAATTTCATCCATGCCCAGACCCAAGTTTGCCATCAGGCACATTGCTTCGAGACGCGTCAGTGCATTTTCGGCACTCGTGGCATGCATGGCCGAGATCGCACTATGACCATTGCCCATGATCTGCAAGGCATGCAACGCTTCGGAGCCGTGCAACTCGCCGATGACCAGCCAATCGGGGCGCATCTTGGAACCGGCGGTCAGGAGATCGTTGATCGGTGTCGCAACCGCTCCATCGGCTTCGAGAAAAATGGAACGCGGATGATCGAATTGCAGTTCGTGCGCCTGCTCCACAACCACCACCCGCGCATCGGGGGGAATCAATTCCACGACCCGGTTGGCGAACGTGGTTTTGCCGCTGGCTGTGCCGCCCGCGATCAGAATACTGACATGGGCATTCAGTGCACCTTGGACCAGATCGCGCGCAGCGGTTGAAATGGCATTGTATTCCAGAAATTTTTCCCAGGTGATCTGTTTCTTCATCCATTTGCGGAAGGTGACGCTGTGACCATTGATGGATGTCGGCGCCAGGATGGCGATCATGCGGCTGTTATCGCCGAGACGCACATCATAAATGGTTTTACCCTCTTCCAACTCTACGCCAGCCAGCTTGAGCACTTCCTGGATTGCGGCTTTCACCTCAGCGTCTGATTGAAAATGCAAGCCAGTATCTTCGATCCCATTGCGTTTCTCAATGGTGATTCGTTCTGTGCCGTCTATCATGATCTCGGTGACATCGGGATCTTCCAACAATGGAGTGATCAGGGTTAACGCGGTTTGTTTCTTTTTGGCGGGCATAATAAAATTCCTTTCTGAATGATTCCTATCTTACAAGAAAAATTTCTTCTTCGCATCGGCTGTTACCACAGGTATAAATATGTCATTGCGAGGGCATTAGCCCGAAACAATCCCCAACACTATTAGGAGACTGCTTCGCCTTAAGAGCGGCTCGCAGCGACATTGATCCACCCATTCCTCAACGCCAAAGCCACCGCCTCCGTGCGGGAGTTGGTGGTGGTCTTATTGAAAACGGAGTTGATGTGGAATTGGACCGTCCGTTCGCTGATGCCGAGGCGATAGGCGATCTCTTTGTTAGTGAGTCCATCGGCGGCGAGCGTCAGCACTTCATGTTCACGCGGCGAGAAGGGATGTCCACTCGTCTCTTGCGGATGGAACGTGTCTGCAAGGCTGAGTGCCTCACTCTGTGCCTGTAGTGCCAGCCGTGTCAGCACCGCTACAGCCGCGCGCGCTGCATAGTTATTGGCAGGCAAGGCACGCTCATAGGCTAATGCTTGTTCCACCAGGCGGGCAAGCGCCTTCTGTAAACTAGTCAGCGGCTCATTGGGGTTGGACATGAATTCATTGTACAACTTATGTGGCGCATGCCTACCTGTTAATTTACACAGGCAAAAGTGTCACCTGTTTTACAAAGCCAACTTTTTCTGTGGCAGGCGCACTCGCAGTGCAGTGAAGAAGTTGATGATGGCAATGACCATGCCGAGTAAGAATACATACTGGAAGCCGAAGGTGTTCCAAATGACCCCGCCCACCAACGCAGCTGTGATCGAGAAGACATGGTCAATCGTCACGGCGGCGGTCAGGGCGGGTTGGATGTGGTCGGGTTGCAGGGCGATCTTTTTCATGTAGGTTGCGCGTGCCATGCTGACCGAGAAGATCATCTGGTCGACCAGGAAGCAGACGCACACCACCAGAAAAGCGGTGTCAGCGGGGAAAATGAATTTGGCGAAGCCGTAGCCGAAGCAGACAAAGATGAGAATGACCGCTTCCGAGGCAAGCACTATCCGCTCACCGAGTTTGTCGATTGCCCATCCAAGCAAAGGCTGGAAGATGATCCCAATCACGCCGCCGATGGTGAAAAGCGTAGCCATCAGTTGAGTCGGTTGTTTCAACACGCTGACCAGCACCCAGGGGGCGAAGGTGATGAAGAGTTGTTTGCGTGCGCCTGAAAGCACGTTCAGGATGTAATATAAACGATATTCCTTATGCAGCTGCAAAAAGCCGCGCTTTTCAACGACCGGTTCAGGCTTCATCATGAACAACAATGTCACAGCGACGCTCAATAGCACGGCGGAAATGGCAAACGTATGTTGGAAAGTGAAACCGAAATATTTGAATCCCAGTACTACGCTGAAACTGCCCAAGATGGCAGCAAGATTGCGAATGGAGTTGATCTGTCCGAGGCGGCGACCGTCCTGACCTTCACGTGCCAGTTCCATGCCGATGGTGGAGGCGAGCGGCATGAAGAGATGTTGCCCCATGCTGTAGATGAAAAGCCAGGCGATCATCAACCAATAACTGGAGGACGCAAACCCGATCAACGCTGCGCCTATTGCGCTGAGAATCATCGCCACCATGCTCAGACGGCGTGAGCAAAAGAACCACAACGCCGCCGAGACAAAGACCACCAGAAAGCCTGGCAGCTCGCGCGGAAATTCCAGAAAGGAACGCTGGAAACCGGTCAATGCAAATTTGTCGTTGAGGAAATTATTAAAGGTGGCATCGACCATACTGAATGCCATGCCAAGCGCCAGCGCAGCGGTGGCAAAGAGTATGAGTTCACGTGAAGATTGTTTGATGCGGGAAATGAAATTCATTGAAAACCTCGCTGGAAGATGAAGGCATTCTAGCACTGGGACACGACAACCAATGAGTGCTTTTCTTATTGGTTTCAGGTGTCACTTGTCCTACAAGTTATTTTGGGTTGGCTTTATACTTGAGGAAAACTAACCACTGAGACACAGAGTCACGGAGAAAACCTTTAAAAGAATCTCCGTGTCTGCGTGACTCCGTGGTTCATAAAGCGGAGCCATAATGACTATCAACGATCAATACAACAAATGGAAAGAATCCACGCTGAAGAAGTCTTTGGAGAAGTTCAAGGAGCGGAAAGAGCGCTTCGAGACCTCGGCAGGCATCGAGGTCCCGCGGGTGGCGTTGCCGGGTGGTGGCGTGGGGCGGGGGGACGATGAAAATATTAGGCGGGGAGACCCCGCCCCTACGTCGGATGAATCCTATTTGGAAAAAATCGGCTTCCCCGGCGAATATCCATACACGCGCGGAGTCCAGCCGACGATGTATCGGTCACGGTTTTGGACGATGCGGCAGTATGCGGGGTTCTCGACGGCGGAGGAATCAAATAAGCGGTATCGCTATTTGCTCGCGCAAGGTCAAACTGGGCTGAGTGTCGCGTTCGACCTCCCAACTCAAATTGGGTATGATGCGGATGATCCGATCGCGCAAGGGGAGGTGGGCAAGGTGGGCGTTTCGATCTCGTCCATTCACGATATGGAGCAGTTGTACGACCAGATCCCGCTCGATAAGGTTTCGACCTCGATGACCATCAACGCGCCCGCGGGGGTGCTGCTGGCGATGTATATTGCGGTGGCGAAGCGCCAGGGCGCGGACATGCGCGGACTGCGCGGCACGATCCAAAATGATATTCTCAAAGAGTATGTGGCGCGCGGCACGTATATCTTCCCGCCTGAGCCGTCGATGCGACTCATCACGGACATTTTTTCGTTCTGCGCGGAGAACGTGCCAAATTGGAATACGATCTCGATCTCGGGCTATCACATCCGTGAAGCGGGTTCGACCGCCGTGCAGGAAGTGGCGTTCACACTTGCGAATGGCATCGCATACGTGGAGGCGGCTCTGCGTGCGGGATTATCGGTGGATGATTTCGCGGGGCAGCTTTCGTTCTTCTTCAACGCGCACAACAACTTTTTGGAAGAGGTGGCGAAGTTCCGCGCGGCGCGGCGGTTGTGGGCAAAGATCATGCGCGAACGATTCAAAGCGCAGAAGCCGTCATCGTGGCAGTTGCGTTTCCACACGCAGACCGCCGGTTCGACCCTCACCGCGCAACAACCGGAGAACAATGTGGTGCGTGTGACCTTGCAAGCTCTGTCCGCCGTCCTCGGTGGGACACAATCTCTGCACACCAACAGCATGGACGAAGCGCTCTGGCTGCCCACGGAAAAATCCGTGCGCGTGGCGTTGCGGACGCAACAGATCATCGCCTATGAATCCGGCGTGGCGGACTCGGTCGATCCGCTGGCGGGTTCGTACCTGATCGAACATCTGACGGACGAGATCGAAAAGGGTGCCGCCGAATATATTTCAAAGATCGATGAGATGGGCGGTGCGTTACAATCCATCGAACGCGGATATATGCAGAACGAAATTCAAAATGCCGCCTATGCTGCACAGCAAGCCATCGAGCGCAAGGAAGATATTGTCGTCGGTGTCAATCAATTTGTCGTGGACGAAGTTCTCACGTTGGAACGTTTGCAGGTTGACCCATCCATCGAGTTGGGACAGCGTGAGCGGTTGAGGAAGTTGCGGGAGAGTAGAGAACAGAGAGTAGTGGACGAGTTGCTTGGAAAGTTGTTGGATGCGGCGAAAGGTACAGAGAACTTAATGCCACTGTTCATTGAGTGCGTCGAGAACGATATCACGCTCGGCGAGATTTGCAATACACTTCGTGGCGTATGGGGCGAGTACGTGGCGGAGGGGTTTTAGAAAAGGTAATTTATGAAATGGGATATCTTTATTAGCCATGCGTTTGAGGATAAAGAATTTGCTAGATCACTTGCGGACGCTTTAGCAGGAAAAGGTCTGAGCATTTGGTTTGACGAATTTGAATTGAAAGTAGGTGATAGTTTGCGCCGTTCTATAGATTTTGGATTATCTAAATCAAGATACGGCGTTGTAATATTAAGTCCAAATTTCTTCGCGAAAGAATGGACGCAAAAAGAACTTGATGCTTTAACAGCTCGCGAAACCAAAGATAAAAAGATTATATTGCCAATCTGGCATAACATATCTGCTAAGGAAATTAGAAAATACTCACCTATGTTAGCAGATAGGCTTGCAATTGATTCAGTAGTGGGCATTGAAACGGTGGTAGATAAATTACTTTCAAAAATAAAACGAGCTACTTCAAAATCTAAAAACGCTAATATTATAGATGTGGAATCTCTTCTGCAAATTAGTTCTGCGCTCCAGAAAACCAAACAGAAATTAGAAACAAAAGAAAACGAAATACAAACAATTTTGGCACAAGCGCATGAAATTTCACATACTGATGCGTTGACGTTTCTTCCTAATCGACGCCAGGTTATGGTGGATTTGATAAATGCGGTCACATTCTCTGACAGTAACAATACGTCACTGACTATTTCGATGCTCGATATTGATAACTTTAAACATATTAATGATACCTATGGTCAAATAATTGGGGATGATGTATTGAGGAACTTGGCAACTGAGTTTCGCCGGATTATTCGTCGCCCCAACATTGTTGGGCGTTATAGTGGTGAAGCGTTTTTGATAATTTTTCCTCAAACAACATTGGATAAGGCTAGTAAACAAGTAGAAAGCTTCTATCGGCAGATTCGTTCAGTGCCAATCACCAGTGGCGAATACGAATTCGACATGACAGTAAGCATGGGTATAGTTCAATATAAAATTGGTGAAGAAGACTGGCAAAAATTGTTGGCTCGCGCCGATAGGGCTTTACATCAAGCTAAAGATAATGGACGCGATCAATGGGTAAGGCTTGATGATTAATAAAGTGGGTTGCGTCCGCGGCAGGAATGGCGGGGAGCGGGGGCAAACCTGACATGTCTCCGCGAGAGACTAATCATTCATGACCCATGTCCACGCAAGGGTTACGGCTGTCATCGGTGCGGGTGAGACATGTCAGGTTTATAGGATGGATATTCTCGAGAGTATAATGAGGATATACAGGATATATCCTCATGGCAAACAAAATTTTAGTCTCTCTCCCTGAAAAATTTCTCGAAGAAGTTGATATGGTCGCCGCCGCTGAACACCGCTCACGCAGTGAATTGATCCGCGAGGCGCTGCGGGCGTATTTGGAAGTTAAAAAAGGGAAAGTGGGGGAACAGTCCGCTAGTTATACGGTGAAGAAGTCTAAGCCAAAAGCAAAACCGAAGAAGTCATTTCCTAATATTGAAGTGGTCAAATTCACGGGCGGGATGAGCGCCGTGATTCGCGGGACGCGTGTTAAAGTGAGTCACATTGTTGGCTACTTGCAGGTTGGGGAAACGCCTGAATTTATAGCGAACGAGATTGTCCCCCATGTTACCTTGCCTCAGGTATATGAGGCTATCCACTATTATTTTGTCCATCAGGTGGAGATTGATAAAGAACGTGAAGAAAATACCGAAGAAGCCTCCCGCCGTTGGTTATTGGAAAAATTGGGTGAGAAGAAGTATAAGGAAATTACCGGCGGATGAATACTGAGTCGGGGAAAGATTCTCCTAAACTGCTCCTCGATGAACAAATCTGGAAATATCTTGCAAAGCTCCTGCGTGAGCAGGGTTTTGATGTGATTCATGTCAATGAGGTTGATTTGAATGCCACGCCTGATGAGGAAATTATGGCATATGCCGCTGACAAGCACAGAGCGGTTGTAACGTTCAATGTGAAGGACTATGTTCTGCTTGCGACTCAATATGTTGAAGATGGCAAGGAGCATTATGGAGTTGTAGTTTCAAAAGAACTTTCTCATGGCGAACTCAAAAGACGAGTAACGAAACTTTTAGAAAGCGTCACTGCTGAAGAATTGAAGAATGCTGTACGATATTTATAGTCCGCGGCAGGAATGATAGGTAGGGGCAAAGGTAAGGAGTAGACATGCAATATGAAGATTCTGTTTCTTGATGGTAAACTCGGGGAAAACCATGCCAGCGCTGAGGTCGAATCCCAAACTCATGCAGTAAAGAGAAGGCAATTATGGATAACTCCACAGATAACGCGCAAATGGAAATTTTATTCAAAAGCTTTATCAAATCCTGTTTTGCGGCAGACGGGGGTGATCCTGATATACGATTGGATTTGGAAATTGGCGATCTGCTTCAACTCAAAGGGATATACCTGGAAAAAGCAAAAGTGGCGATCCTTGAAGGATTGGAGAAGAATCAGGGGTTTCGACCAGTCTATTCTGCAAAAGCGTTGAACCTCAGAGAAGCAGTTCCGATCATGAAAAAATGGTTGGGAAAAATAAAAAACACCCCAACAAGCATGAAAGACAGCAGGGCTTATCAATTGCTGGCTTCTACGCTTTACGCGGTCACAGAAGAAGAAGCTTACATTCCTGACATGGTAGAGGCTGTCAAAAAAGCTGATTACAGTGACTTGGACGAAAGCGTCCCATTGTTAAGTAAAGCACCGCTGACAACAGAAGGTGTTTCAGCTGTGTGGCAGCGATATAAGAAGGGAAAAGTAACAAAGGAAACAGATAACTGGCTGAATGACTGCGCCGACTTTTTGCGGGAAAAGATCAAACATCCTATAGGGGAAAACTTCTTGAAAAACCTGCCTGAAGAGGAACAAAAGGCATTACTCAAATTAATCTCCGAAAGCAGGAAAAATCGCATCGAACGCAACTCGCGACTCGAAAAATATATCAGAGGCCGAGACAGGTATAACCAGGGGGATCTTAATCGATATGACGAATACGTAAAAGTCGGTGGTTCCCCTATAAAGGGATTAAAGTTGAAATCTATTTGGAAGGGGCATACCGATGAGGTCAACAGTCTGGTATGGTCCCCGGATGGGCATTATCTGGCATCCGCTTCTAAAGACGAATCGATCATGATCTGGGATGTGGAGCTGGGTGATTGTACAACGCTCTTAATACGAGAGAAAAAATTCGGTTACTCCAAGTATGAACCAAAGAGAGCAATATGGTTAGGGAGTGAGAAACTTGCATCCACTTACGACTATTACTCTGTGTCGGATGAGGACGTCAATCGTGTTGCAATCTGGAATCTCCAGTCCAAAAAACTAATCTCCTCTGTTCAGAAAAAAGGTGAAAATAAAAATTATGTAAGGAATTTGATTTATTCGCCCTACAATAATTCTCTAATCGTAAGCTACTATGGGCATGAAGATAACGCTGTATTCTTAATTGACCCTGCCACAAGTGAACGGAAGTGCATTTTAAAAGAATATGATGGAATATTTGAAACGATGACAATGTCACCTGACGGAAAAATAATTGTGGCAGGATACCAAGAATTAGCCGAAACCGAAAATAGTTTACATGAAATAATTTTTATCGACTCAAGCACGATGAAAGTGATTAATAAATTGCCTGGTCATTTTGACTATATAAATCATTTGTGCTGGATGTCGGGACGTCCAGTGTTGGCTTCAGCTTCCAGCGACAATAAGATTGGTGTCTGGGATTATGAACATATTCAAAGATTAGCCTTTCTCGAAGGGCACAGGGGGATTGTCAGTGATGTATCCTTTTCTGCTGGCGGAAAATTGCTGGCTTCGAGGTCCTGCGAAGATAATACGCTTCGAATTTGGGATACGAAAACTTGGGAGACGCTTGCAATATTAAGGGAGTTAAATGGATTTGGCGATTCCTTTGCCTTTCATCCCACATTGCCCATTCTTGCTTCAATATGCAAGGATGAAACCCAGGAGAAAGTGTTTCGGCATGATGTCAATTCAATTCGTATTTGGGAATTTGATTACGAAGAATTTCTTGATAACCCGCCTTTTATGAATGGATTTATGAAATAGTTTGTTGCGACCACGGCAGGAAATGGCATCGGGGCGGGTGTGACATGTCAGGTTTTTGATGTATCGTATTCTCAGTGTACACTTGGGGCATGACAACAACAATCAAAAATATCGCAAACGAAAAATCCAAATTCCCTTTGCATGGCTGGTTCGGGTTCAGCTTCGTCCTCCTCTTCTGGATTCTCAACTGGGCGTTGACCGGTCCGCGCACGCAGTGGGGTTTCTTTCCGTTATGGCTGGGTTACTGCCTCGCGGTCGATGGTCTCGTCTTCTGGCGCACGCGCACGTCCCTGCTCACGCGCAGTCCGCGCAAATACATCGGCTTGTTCATCGTCTCTGCGCCGGTGTGGTGGCTCTTCGAACTGCTCAACCTCCGCACGCTGAACTGGGTCTACATCGGCGCGGAAATATTTTCGCCGCCGCAATATTTCTTTTGGACAACCATCAGCTTTACGACTGTCCTCCCCGCAGTATTTGGCAGCGCGGAATTCTTCGCCAGCTTTGACTTCATCAAGCGACTTAAGCCCGGACTCAAAATCGGTGCGGATAAAAAGACGACCGCTTCTTTCTTCGTCCTTGGCTGGCTCATGCTCGCGTTGCTTTTGCTGTACCCCAAAATTTTCTTTCCGTTCATCTGGTTCTCGATCTACTTTATCCTCGAACCGCTCAACGTCTGGCTGGGGCATCGTTCCCTGCCCGATTGGACTCAAAGAGGGGACTGGCGTCCCGTCATTGCCTTGTGGCTGGGAGTCTTGCTGACTGCTTTCTTCTGGGAAATGTGGAATTACTATTCGTACCCGAAATGGGTCTATCATGTGGCATGGGGCAACTGGCTGCATGTCTTTGAGATGCCGCTGCTTGGGTATGGCGGTTATCTGCCCTTCGCCCTCGAACTCTACGCAGCCTATCATTTGATCATGGGGTTGTTTGGATATAAGCGCGATGATTACATAAAAGTTGTTTCAGAATAAGGACGATCCAAAATATGACATCCGCTTATCTTTCATCCATCCATCATGATGGTTCCAAACGCTATGTGCATTCATCCGCAGGCGACGACTTGCACCTAGGCGATGAAGTCATCATCCGATTGCGTGCCGCGCTCGATGCGCCCATCGAGCGGATTCTGCTGCGGACGTGTCCCGATGGCGAGCAGTTCTTCGCCGAGATGCAGATCGAGAATGCCCAGGCTGAATCCGCGTGTAGTTGGTGGCGGGCCAGCCTCCGGCTGAGTATGCCCGTCACGTCCTATCGCTTTTTGATTTTCACAGCGGATGGCGTCTGGTGGTACAACGGCTCCGGCGTGCATCGCCATGTCCCCACCGATGCCGAAGACTTTCGTCTGCTGGCAGACTACGCTGCTCCAACGTGGGTGCGTGACAGTGTCTTCTATCAAATTTTTCCAGACCGTTTTGCAGATGGCGACTCTTCGAGCAACGTCCGCACGGGCGAGTATGAATATCGCGGCGTGCGGTCGCTGTCGAAGCAGTGGGGTGAAGCGCAGAGCGGCTGGCCCGCGGCGATGGTCGAGTTTTATGGCGGTGACCTGCCCGGCGTGGAGCAGCATCTCGATTATCTGACGGACTTGGGCGTGAACGCAATTTATTTCAACCCGATCTTTACGGCTCATAGCAACCATCGCTATGACGTGATGGATTATTACAACGTCGATCCGCATTTGGGCGGGGATGCGGCGTTGATCTCTTTGCGTCGTGCGACGGCGGAACGCAACATGCGCTTCATCGTGGACATTGTGCCCAATCACTGCGGCGTGGAGCATCCGTGGTTTACGGCGGCGTTGAAAGATCCGCATGCACCGACGGCAGAATATTTCACATTTCATAATTACCCTGATGATTATGAATGTTGGCTGGGTGTGCGTGGTTTGCCCAAGTTGAATTATCGCAGTCAAAAATTACGCGAGGTGATTTACAGCGGCGCGGATTCTGTTTTCCGTTATTGGCTAAAGCCGCCTTATGCTGTAGACGGTTGGCGTGTGGATGTTGCTAATATGTTGGCGCGGCATGGCAAGGATCAGTTGGAAGCCGAAGTGTGGGCGGGGATTTGGCAGGCGGTGAAGGAAGAGAATCCGTCTGCGTATTTGCTGGGTGAGAATTTCTTTGATGGCAGCGCACAATTGCAAGGCGACAGCCTGGATGCGACCATGAACTATTTTGGATTCTCAAACCCAATCGGGTTCTGGTTGAATCATTTCGAAGTCAATCAACATGCTGAGCCGCGTAATGTCAAATCGGCTGTCCCATGGTCGACGCAGGCATTGGTCGATTCGTGGCAAGCCAGCCGTGCGGCGCTTCCTTGGCAGATCGCCCGTCAACAATTCAACTTGCTGGGTTCCCATGATACGCCGCGCATTCTTAATATCTTGAATCACGATCAGGCTCGCAATCGGCTGGCTGTCGCTTTTCTGTTGACGTATGTCGGCGTGCCGTGTATCTATTACGGCGATGAGATCGGCATGCGCGGCAAGGATGGATTGGAAGCGCGTAACTGCATGATCTGGGACTCGACCCAATGGGATGCAGAGCTGCGGGCGTTTTATCAAACCCTCATCAAACTGCGCCGCACCTCTCCGGCATTGATCGATGGCGGCTTCCAAGTTTTGTTGGCTGAAGAAAATACGTTGGCTTATCTGCGCGATACGGACGAACAACAGATCATTGTTGTTGGGAATCGCGGTCCCGCCGAACGACCGGCTGGGCTCCTGCCAGTGAAGCTCGGCGCGATTCCAAATGGCACTACGTTTCAAGAATTATTCACCGGGCAAACTAGTACTGTGATTAATGGCAGCTTGCCGTTACCTGCCTTATCTGTCGGTGTGCAAGTCTGGCGAACAACCTAATGTTCTTGTGGGTGTAATAAAAATATAGGATGATATTAACTCATCAGTTTTCCTGCAAGTCTTTATAATATTTGAAACATAAGACCTAACCTTGGAGGAAAATATCGATGAATCCCGCTGCTGTGATTATTATCAATTTAGCCCTGCTTTTTTATTCCATTGGCGTTTGGAGCGAACGGCTGCAAGGTCGCCTCAAAGTTTGGCATACAGTTTTCTTTGTGCTCGGTCTTATTTGTGATACATGGGGGACGGGCTTGATGTTCGCTTTTGTGGGCGGCATGAGCTACGATATTCACGGGTTCTCAGGGCTGCTTGCCATTCTTCTGATGCTTGTCCATGCGGTCTGGGCGATTTTTGTCCTTGTGAAGAAAGACGAGAAGATGATCGTCAACTTTCACAAGTTCAGCATTTTTGTCTGGATCATCTGGCTCATTCCTTATTTCAGCCCGATGGTATTTCAAATAGTCGAAGCCGGGAAGTAAAACTGTTGCAGGAATAAAACGGGTGGACTGTGCATTACGCCCGTTTGCGCTTACCTCGCACGGCTATTGTTCAACTTCACAACTTGTGAAAACATCATTGCCCGCGCCGCTGAGACATACATCATTTCCATCGCCGCCTGTAATGGAATCATCTCCGCCGCCGCTGAGGATGCAATCATCCCCGCCGAGGCCGTCGATCGTATCAGCGCTTGAACTTCCGATGATCAAGTCGTTTCCGCTGGTTCCGGTCAATGTCCCTGAGCCGCTGATGATTTGTGTCAGGGTTATCCCATTACATGCGGCGGGCTTGATATCTTCAGCCGTGACCAAAGCCGATGCATAGCCGACATTCGATGAGGGAGTTGTAATGCCTGCCGCAAATGCAGTCGCCACACTGATCACGATCAGGGCGAGCAATCCAAAAGTCACGAGTCGAATCGCGAACGGGATTTTCAAATTCTGATCCTTCCTAGCATTTGCGTATCTTTAGAACACGCTTTTATGGTGTAAATCTTCTCTGCATTGATCACATTCCCGGTTGTCTTCTGCTGGAATGGTTGGAGGTCATCGTGGATATATTCATTGCGGTTGGAAAAATAGGTAATCACATCCTGCTCCGCAGGTTCTTTTTCAGTAATTCCGCTATTTTCCGTACTATACATGTAGCGATAGATCGTTCCGTTCCCTTGCACAAGATAGTAATGCAGGAGGTTGAACGGCATATGCATGATCATCGTATTTTGGCGTTCGGCTAGTTTTGCCAGATCGTCGATCGAGGTAACATCGATCACCGGCAGAGCGACGTTCAAGCTGCGTTCGTATACATCCATCAACATTGACCCATACCGTAAACGAATGGACGCTTCCTCGCTTTGGCGGGCTGTATTGAAGAAGAAAAGTCCCACGATGCCCAGCCCGGTGAGTGAAAGGCCCGTTCCAAACAGGGCAAATATCCGCACGAAGCCGACCGTGGGTTTCCATCCCAGTAGAGACAAAGTATTGGCTTCAATATTTGAATTGTCCACCAGATCTTTTTTCATGATGTGCATGGGGTCGCTCTCGGCATTGGTGTTGGCGAGATAAAGATGCACTTTGTCAAATTTGAAGGCAAGCGTGGGCGCAAATGCGCCTGTGATGACCTGCCCAGAAGCATTGGCTGCGAAGAAGGCAACGTTTGTGACGATCTCAATGGTATAGGTGTTTGCACGTAGACCAGTTTCTTTTTCAACCAAGTCCAATAGGGACGATACCTGGCAAAGATCCAGAGTGGCTAAAGAAAAATAGGAATTGTTCGCAAATGCCGTTTGTGGAATGATTGGGATCGTACGCTGCCAGCCGCTTTGCACATCCATGACCCGGGCGTACATTTCATGGGTTCCCGATATAGCTTGAAGTTGGCTACCTAGAATGCTATAGGTGAATCCAATATTGAGGAAGCAAGTCAATTTGGGGAAGATGGGCTCCCCGCTGCGTACCACTTCGGTGTCATAGACTCCCGGTGTCCCTGTGGCGGAGTATAAATAATTACCATCCTGCTGATACGAGATTTTATCCGCCGAGCGCGAGACAGGCTTGATGAATGCAAAAATGGCTAAGCCTATAAACCCAAGCAACAAAAACCCCAGCAGGTATAGCGTGCCTTCAAGCATTCCGCCAGAACTGATCGACTGATTGTTTTTCCCTTTTTTGCCGTGGGACGGTTTGGTGAACATGCTGGTCATAAAAACACCTCCCAGTAGAACGATGGTAAATGACAGGTTGATTGGCATGCGCAGCCATTGCATTGCCAAACCTATTTTGGGTGTATAGATCCACTGTTTGCCGACGATCTCATCGTGAACAGGATGATACGCGTCGATCCAGGAATTATTATCGCCCTTCAATATGAATTGCCCCTGCTCGGTTCCAATGATCCGGTGAATAACGTATTGTCCCATTTCTGCATCCCGGTATGCCACGACCTCACCAAGTTGATATATCTCGGCAGTACGGACAATGACCAGATCGCCGGTGTGATAGTTTGGCTCCATGCTGATGCCGTTCACCATGATGTAGGCTGAATGTCCGCCGATTTTGACGGGTGCGAAGGCGATCCAAATTGCCACCAATCCCGCAAGCAGGATGAGGTTGGAGAAAATGGATGACCAGCGCTGGGATTGTTTCATGGGATTATTGCGAGAGATGGATAGTTAGACAAGTGTTTCTTGAAAAAGGACCGGGCCTGCGCCCGGTCCTTTTGATAGCGAACTATCTGAACTTTATGTATATATCGAGATTACGGGGCGGGGTCGGTGCTGCTGCTGGCGACGATGTTCAGAGCGGTGACAGCATCGAGGCTGAGCGACCCATACGTGCAGGTGACTAACATGGCTGGGGCTGTGCCAGCTACGAGAGTGCAGTCTTTCCACGTGCCAGCGTCTGCGGTCTGGAGCTTTACGATAGCGGCAACCACTGTTCCAGAACTGGGTGAGATGCTGAAGTTGATGGCATCGATAGTGGTCGGGTCGGTTGCATCCAGGTCATAGACGATTCCGGTTACGGTATAGCCGGGGACCACATTGGCTTTGTAACCAGCGGCACTGTCTGCCACGGTGTTTGAGGCAGCGAAGGCGTAGGAACTGGCTGCAACAACAAGGACGACTAGGGCGATCAATAGGACTTTCATATTACGGAACATGGCTTTCTCCTTTTTTGCAGATCCGATTTCTGGCGGGTCTGCGCTAGTGAGACGTACTTTCCTGTTTTGGGAAAGTAATCGAGCCATCCGAAAAAAATAGCCTGACTTGAAGTAAGCCAGGCTAAATACACACCAAAGAATTGAACTTTGTGATCTTCGGCGGTCTGGCAATCGTGGTCACTTTTGTGACTTTAGACCCATGGCTTTGCGTCGCCGGCTTTCGCCGGGTTTGCCTTTATCGGATGTTTCTTGTGTGCTCACTATAGCACGAACACTACGCTGTTACATTGCAGGAAAGTGACAGTGCAAAAAATAATACTGCAAAGTCAAAAAAACGAAGAATACGGGTTAACCTGTATTTGAAAATTACGCGTTTGCTGTTTACTCAGTTCGCTGTTTCAGCGCTGCTTCGATGATCTGTTGCACCCGTGCCACCATGCTGGATGGGTCAGGATGCAGACCTTCCACCAGCAGCGCGCTGTCGTAGATCTGTTCGATGATCGTGGTCTGCAATTCTGAATCGGCTTCTTGATGAAGTAAGTTCTTCAAAATATTGTGTGACGGATTCAATTCCAAAATTTTCTTGGGGACTTCATAGTCCTTGCCTAACATGCGATACACGCGCTGGAGTTCGGGATTCATGGTGCCGTCTGGGTCTGCAAGCCGCGCCACTGATTGTGAGAGCCGGTTGCTCGCGCGGACGTCCATTACGCGTTCGCCCAATACCTTCTTGAATTGCTCGATCAACGAATTGAAATCTACGTCGGGGATTTTCTCCGCTTCATTCTGTGCTTCAGGCTGTTTGCTCGTATCGACCTCTGCCTGCGCGACGTTCTTGAACTCGTGTTCCTTGTAGTTGTGCAGACCCATCAGCATGAACGAATCCATCGGGTCGGTGAGCAACAATACTTCCGTGCCTTGTGCGCCGAAATAATCCAAATGTGGACTGCGCAGCACGGACTTCGGGTCATCACCGATGATGTAGTAGATTTCCGTTTGTCCCTCTTTCATGCGCGCGACATACTCTGCCAGTGACGACCAGGTTTCAGGGTTCAGATTCGTCTTGAAGCGCAGCAGCGGGTTGATCGTTTCAGCCTCCGCTGGGTTGGCGGCGATGCCTTGCTTCAGGTACGCGCCAAACTCCTGCCAGAAGGTTTGATATTTCTCAGTATTATTTTTCGCGAGTGTTTCCAGATCACGTATGACCTGGTTTGTGAGAACCTTTTTCAGCTTGGGCATGAGTCCACTCGACTGAACAGTTTCTCGTGAGACGTTGAGCGGCAGATCTTCCGAGTCCACCACGCCTTGCATGAAGCGCAGATATTCGGGCAGCAAATCCTTGTTGTATTCGTCGATCAAAATGTTGCGCGAGTACAATTTCAAGCCATCCTCTTTGCGCAGCGCCATCATGCCGCGCTCCGCCTTGGCGGGGATGAACAGCAGCGCATACAATTGCACGGGCGCATCCGTGATCATGTGCGTATGCTGCAGCGGCTCTTCAAATTCCAAAGTGGTCTGACGATAGAATTCCTTGTACTGCTCCTCGGTTACATCTTTGCGCGCTGTGCGCCACAAGGAAGTTTGCTTGTTGACCGGGGATTTGCCTTCACCGAGATAAATGGGGAAGCCGATGTAATCGGAATGTTTGTGGATGATGTTACGCAGCCGGAATTCTTCTGCGAACTCCGCCGCATCTTCTTTGAGCTTGATCTCGATCCGCGTCCCGCGCTCAGTCATCTCTGCCGCACTGACTTGATAATTATCATCGCCGGTGGCGTACCAGCTCACCGCTTCCGCATCGGGCTTGTGCGAACGCGAGGTCACCCGCACCCATTCCGCCACCATGAACACGGAATAAAATCCCACACCGAACTGCCCGATGACCTGGGCGAAGTCCACCTTTTGATCTTTGGTTGCTTCGATGAATTTGCGTGCCCCCGATTGCGCGATCGTGCCGAGGTTCTCGATGACCTCGTCATGGGTCATGCCGATGCCGGTATCTTGAATGACCAGCGTGCGGGCATCTTTGTCCGCCTTGATGGTGATGCTCAACTCGGCTTGCGGATCGAGTACATCGCGATTGGTCACCATCTCAAAGCGCAGACGGTTGAGCGCGTCCGATGCGTTCGAGAGCAGTTCGCGCAAAAATACTTCGCGATCTTTATATAGCGAGTGAATGAGAATGTTCAGCAGTTGTTTGGTCTCTGCCTTGAAAGTGAAATTTTCTGTTGGGTTTGAGTCCGTCATGGTTGCCTCCGATACGGATGATACTGAAATATATTTTATGCGGTAATGATAAAAATTTTGTAAGAAAAATTATAGGACTAGCTTTTCATAAACATGAACGATATTAGGCGCGGCGGCTTGCCTTGATCATCCGCGTGCCAGTATTCGTTCAAACTGACGAACTTCAAGCCGTGGACTTCAGCAGCGTGGATGAAATCTGACATGTGATGGACGAACGCTTCGACTTCTACCGTTTGGTCTGCTCGTTCGAACCGCGCCTTTGTCCCCCCGTATTGCTTGAACGGATGCAGTTCGTTGATGAAGAACTGACCCTGCGGCTGTAACGTCCGTGCGGCTTCGGCGAAGATGTGAGACAGGTCAGCGATATGTTCCAGTACGAGATTGCAGACGATGAGATCAAAAGACTGCTCGTCAAAGATCCACTGGTGGGTAATGTCCATTATCGAAAATTTGACATTCTCAGCTTTGACCTTTCCCCTGGCTTTCTCAAGCATGCCCGCTGAAAAATCAACCGCTGTGACACTTGTCCCGATCTTAACCAGAAAAGACGTATTCTTGCCTGTCCCGCAGCCGATCTCTAAAATGGAGTTGAAGCGTTGGCTGGCGAGCGTCTCTCTCGTGATTTGCGCGTCGAGGTCGCGGGTCAGGTTCGTGTTCGTGTCGTAGATCCCCGACCATTCGTTATATGCATTTTGGATATTCATGTTCACCTACGGAACGGGAGAGTCGCTGTATGGCGCTCTCCCGTTGTTTTGAAATGCTTGTAATGGTTTGTTTTCTAACTACAGTTCTTCATCCATTTCATTGGGGTGGGTGGGATAGTTCGGAGATTGCCTGCGGAATTCATAGTTTTCCATGACCGCTTGAATAAGGTTCTCGTGCTTGGCAGTCATATCACTGAATTCCAGGCCCACATTGAAATAATCTGGACTAATATCCTGGTGACACCATGCGATCCGTGCGAATATGCTCATGCTGGTTTCTTGAGTATTCGGCAGTTCAGGCAGTTCAATGGAGATATGCAATTTATCGTTTTCTGTCATTTCGTGGTCGCTGATGACCATGGCGCCAAATAAATTGAGATCCCCAAGATAACCAATTAACTTTCCATCCTGCAGGTTATAGACCTGTGAATAGGACATTAAATCTTTGCGTGCTTGTTTTCTTCGATCCTGCATGCCGGCCTCCGTAAATAAGTGTACTTGAATTGAAGGCTTAAATCAATTGCATACACGTCTTAAAAATCTACCGCACTGCGCAATATCTATGGTTAAATGGATGCCATGCGATGGATATATCTTTCCCCACACCTTGACGATGCCGCGCTCTCAGCCGGCGGCTTGATCTACGAGCAGACTCAATCTGGCATTCCAGTTGAGTTTTGGACTTTTATGTGCGGTGACCCGCATTTGGATGAATATTCGCCCTTTGCGCAGTTACTGCATTTTCAATGGGGCTTTGCCGATGCGGTGGAAACCGTTCGTGAACGCCGTATTGAGGATACGAACGCTGCGAATATCCTTGGCGCGAAAGCTGTCCATTTTGATTTTCTGGATTGTATCTATCGGCGTGACGCGCATGGGAATTGGCTTTATCCCGAGGGAGTCTTTGGAGCCATTCGCCCCGAAGATGCGGATCTGCCCGCCCAAATCGCCTCTGCCATCACGCCCCGCCTCGAACCGGACGATGTGCTGGTCTGCCAACTATCGGTCGGTTCTCACGTGGACCATGTCCTCGTGCGGCAAGCCGCGGAACTGCTGGGACGCCCTCTGATCTATGATATTGATATGCCGTATTTCCTCTACAAATCGGACGAATTCGAGGCAAAAGCGGCTGGGATGAAAGAATCCACCCGCAGAATAACCGAAGCAGCCCTCGAAAAGTGGCTGGACGCGGTCGTGGAGTACAAGTCCCAGCTGCCTTCTTTGAACGAAGTCGTCAGCACTCCCGAAAGAGCCCGGGCGTCCATCCGAGCCTATTGGGAGAAATGGGGCGGTATTCGTTTGTTGCAATTCGATTAGGGCAGGTTACACGTCTCTTGTATTGCCTCTCAAACCGTGATATAGTATGCCCGTTTTTCGGGGTGCAATTGTTTGTCCCCACCTTTGTCCCGCTTGGCGGGACAAAATACTTATAGTAGGAAAATAAGATGACTAACAACTTTTTGACCAAAGAAGGTTTTCAGAAACTCCAAGATGAGCTGGACTACCTGCGCACTGCCAAGCGTCAGGAAGTTGCCAGCCGCCTGCACGAAGCCATGGAAGGCGGGGAGTTGATCGAAAACGCCGAATACGAAGCCGCCAAGAATGAGCAGGCTTTTGTGGAAGGGCGCATTCAGGAACTTGACCTGTTGCTCGCTACCGCGAAGATCATCGAAGAGAACGGCAAAAAGAAAAGCGACACGGTAACGCTCGGCGCCAAGGTGACCATCAAGGAAGGTAACTTTGAAGCCGAGACCTTTACCATTGTTGGCATGGCAGAAGCCAATCCGCGCGAAGGCAAGATCTCAAACGAATCTCCGATCGGTAAAGCCATCTTGAGCCATAAGGTGGGCGATACCGTAAAAGTCGAGACGCCGGGCGGCACATATAATGTTAAAATCCTGAAAGTCGGCTAGACTCAGGAGCGAAACTTATCAGCCCCGCGCCTGCGACGATCTGCAGGGCGGGGCTTTTTTCATCACTTAAGCATCTTGCAAAAGCTTTTTCTCACCACGAAGGCGCGACACTTGCACCTGGCGCAAGTGCAGGTGAGGACGCTAAGATTTTTAGAGATGAAGTTAAATACCCAAAGCTTTCCTGAAATAATCTAAACTTCCTTCGCTTATTATTGATTTTCCTTTGCGTCTTTGCGGTAAAAGGTTTTTTTCAGTAGACTTGTCCGTGAAATCAGTGGCTGAAAAAATCACGATACAAACCAAAACGCGACTAACGTAAGAGTTCTACAATATTTCTCAGCCTTTGGAGGCTTTATGGCAGAATATAACCAGCTTGAAAAGATCCGTTTACAGAAACTGGAAGACCTGCGCGCGGAGGGGATCGAAGCGTATCCCACGCGCGCCCAACGCACACACTTAAGCAGCGCGGTGATCGCGGAATTCGAAGCGCGGGAAGCTGCTTCGTCAGACTCAGCCGGCGTTGAAGTCAAAGCGACTCTGGCGGGCCGCATCCGTGCCACACGCACGATGGGCAAGGTTTCGTTCGCGCATATTGAAGACGGAGCGGGCAAGATCCAATTATTCTTCCGCTTGAACGAGGTGGGCAAAGAAGGATTGGAATTCTTCAACAAGATGTTCGATCTGGGCGATTTTATCCAGGCTTCGGGCGTGATGTTCCGCACCAAGACCGGCGAGATCACGCTGCACGTCCATGAATTCAAGTTGCTCGCCAAATCTGTCAGCCCGCTCCCGGCTGCGAAAGACGAGACGCTCGAAGATGGGACCGTTGTCCGCCATGCCGCGTTGGATAACCCTGAAATCCGCGCCCGCCAGCGTTATGCCGATCTGGCTGTCAACCCCGATGTGCGTGAGACCTTCCGCAAGCGCGCGGGCATTATCAAAGCCCTACGTGAGTTTTTAGATAACAAGGACTTTCTCGAAGTCGAGACGCCGATCCTGCAGCCGTTGTACGGTGGAGCGGCGGCGCGTCCGTTTGTGACGCATCACAACGAACTCGAACAGGACATGTACCTGCGCATCTCATTTGAGTTGTATCTCAAGCGCTTGCTCGTCGGTAACATGGAACGTGTCTACGAGATCGGACGTGACTTCCGCAACGAAGGTGTCTCGTTCAAGCACAATCCTGAATTTACCCAACTCGAATTCTACTGGGCATACGCGGACTATTTGCAGGTGATGGAATTGACGGAGCAAATGGTTTCGTATACCGCACAAAAAGTGCTGGGCACGATGAAGATCAAATACAAAGAAAATGAGATCGATCTCACCCCGCCGTGGAAACGCCTTGAAATGCGGACTGGGATTCTCGAAACCTCCGGCATTGATATTGCCGAACATAAAACCGCTCAGGATCTGCTCAATGCGATCAAGGCGAAACACCCGAACAAAGTTGCGGACCCGCACGCCACGCGCGGCAAATTGATCGACTTCCTGCTTGGTGAATTCCTCGAACCAACGCTCATCCAGCCGACGTTCCTATATAACTATCCGCGTGATATTTCGCCGCTGGCGAAGTCCATGCCGGGTGATGCGTTGACCGTGGAGCGCTTTGAAGGGTATGTGGCTGGCTTCGAGTTATGCAACGCCTTCACCGAATTGAACGATCCGCTTGATCAGGAGCAGCGCTTCCTCGAAATGGGACGTGACTACGCCGACGGCGACGAAGAGAAACAACCGCTCGATGAAGATTATCTGCGCGCCATGCGTTACGGTATGCCGCCCAACGGCGGCTTCGGCATGGGCGTGGACCGCCTCGCGATGATCT
Source organism: Chloroflexota bacterium (assembly GCA_040006635.1). Taxonomy (GTDB): domain Bacteria; phylum Chloroflexota; class Anaerolineae; order Anaerolineales; family Villigracilaceae; genus Defluviilinea. The sequence continues at coordinate 3,903 of JBDTWO010000009.1, read as the reverse complement.
TGCTCGATAAACATTCCATCCGCGAGGTGTTATTGTTCCCGGCGCTGAGGAATGAAGAGTTTGGCGAGAAGAAAGAATAATTTTATGTAGGGGCGATGCATAGCATCGCCCCTAATTTATTTATGAAAAGATCAACCCTTATAACCGGCGATATTCTCGCCCTCCTCATCACAACCCTTATTGGCTTCATCACTCACCGCGAAGGAGATTTATCCTTTGCGTTCCGCTTTTCCGCAATCTACTTTCCACTTTCCATCGCCTGGTTCCTTCTCGCCCCCTGGTTTGGACTCTTTCAATCGGAAACCGCCTCCAACCCCAAACAACTCTGGCGACCCGTGCTTTCCATGCTCTTCGCTGGTCCGCTCGCTGTCGTCCTGCGTGGACTCATCCTCAACGCGCCGATCATTCCGATTTTCGCTGTGGTCTTAAGTGCAACTTCCGCATTTGGAATGTTTGTATGGCGCGCGTTATATTTCTTTATGAACCGCCAAGCTCGCGAAGAACGCTAAGAAAAAGCTTTGCGAACTTTGCGCACTTAGCGGTTACCAGTTTGCAGTGATAAAATAATACCAATGAACGAACAAGCCCTCATCACCGACGCACAGAACGGCAGCCTTGATGCCTTCAACACGCTTGTATTGCATTATCAAGACAACGTGTTCAATACCGCGCTCCGCATTCTGGGCGATGAAGACCAAGCCGCCGATGCCTCACAGGAAGCCTTCATCTCTGCCTTCAAGAGTATCGCGTCCTTTCGGGGCGGGTCGTTCAAGGGCTGGCTGATGCGCACGGTCACCAACGCCTGTTACGATGAACTACGTCGCCAGAAGCGCCGTCCCACCACGCCGCTTGAACCTGATACCGAGGATGGCGAAGAGATGGATTCGCCCAAGTGGCTCGCCGACCCGAACATGACTCCCGCTCAACAAGCTGAAGCGGACGAAGTCGAACACGCCATTCAGCATTGTCTCAATAATCTCCCGCTTGAATTCAAAACTGTCGTGGTCATGGCTGACATTCAGGGTATGGATTACACCGAAGTCGCCGCTGCTGTTCGCGTGCCGCTGGGCACCATCAAGAGCCGTCTCGCTCGTGCCCGTCTACGTCTGCGAGAGTGTTTGCAAGGTTTCGCGGAACTTTTACCTGCTTCATATCGTCTGGAAGAAGGAATGAATGCATCATGAATCAACGCGATCTCGAACTTCTCTCAGTATATTTGGATGGACAGCTTAAGCCGTCTGATTCAACGCGACTCGAAGCCCGCCTCCAAACCGACCCCCAGCTTGCCTCTGTTTTAAAAGACCTGCGTGCCACCCGCAGCCTGCTTCGCAAACTCCCGCAACGCCGCGCTCCCCGCAACTTTACTCTTACCCGCCAAATGGTGGGACAAAACCCACCCTTACCGCGGACATATCCCGTTTTCCGTTTTGCAACTGCGCTTGCCACACTGTTGTTCGTTTTTAGTTTCGGCGTGAACACAGTCGGCAGACAACTGGCTTCACAGACTTATTTTGGCAGAGGCGGGGGAGGCGGTTGTGATGGTCCTGATTGCCCCGAAGTTCAATCCTTTGCGGCAGAAGCGCCTGCTGCGGCGCCGGTCGCTGCAACCGAAGCACCTGGTGAGACCACTGCTCCACTCGCACAAGCTCCTTTGGCGCCAGCTCCCACCGAAACAGCAGCCTCAACCGATGCCGCGCGGATCGTGGACACGCCCGCCGCGAAGAACGCCGGGGAAACGGAAAATGCTGTTGAACAACCAGATCAATCCCAAGTCCAGAATGAGGCGCCGAGTCCAGCACCGTTGGTTCCGTCTATTTGGCAGATCGGGCTGGCAGTTGCCGCAGCCATCAGCGCGGTGCTGATGTTCCTGATGCAAAGAATTGCCATGAGCCGCTGGCGAAAAGAATAATTACTCTGGAGTCGGACAGCTTGCTGTCCGATTTATTTTATAAGATGGCAAACACCGAATTTAACTTTTGTCCGCGTTGCGGAATGGCTGTGGGACACGAGCACCGTTTCGGCGCGATGCGTGAAGTTTGCCCGCAGTGCGGGTGGATCCATTTCGTGGACCCGAAAGTTGCGGCGGCGGTGTTGGTCATTCAGAATGAAAAAGTGTTGCTGGTACGGCGCGTGAATGAACCGTATCGCGGCTTGTGGACTTTGCCCGCAGGCTTCGTCAATGGGGGCGAGGACCCGGCTGAGGCGGCGGCGAGGGAATGTTTGGAAGAGACCGGCTTGAGCGTGCGCGTGACGCGCGTGTACGATATCGTCTCAGGTCGTGAGCATCCACGCGGCGCGGACTTTGTCATCGTCTATCAAGCGGAAGTCATCAGCGGCGAAATGCAAGCGGACGATGATGCCGATGCAGTGGAGTGGTTCGATAAAAATAAATTACCGCCGCTCGCTTTCCGTGCGACCAGAAAAGTCCTCGGGGTCGAATGAAGTGAATGTGCGCTGCAATTTGCTGATGCTCAAATGGGTGTCAGCATTTTTTGTTGCGGGTGTAAAATAACCTCAGCCGTTCGAACAATTTTTTAGAGGAGCAAAGCATGGGCGAGAAAAAATGGTTGAACCCTCAACGCGTCGAGGTGTTGATCGCAGTGTTGATCGCGCTGGTTTCGCTGAGCACTGCCCTGGCTGCCTGGCGGACGAACGTGGTTGGCTCCAATGCTTCCGATGCCAACCGGCAGGGCATGATCGATGCGGTGAAAAAAGGCGTGGGTCAAAATGAAGATTGGCGCAGGGTTTATGAAGAAGCCGGCTACGGGCGTGACTTTGTAGTTGCGAGCGCCGGAGCAGATGCGATGGAAGCGAGCGGGGATAAAAGTTTGAAAGCCACTGCTGTCAATTTGCGCCAGTATCTTTTGCCCAATATGCAGTTACTTTCTGATCCCCTGGGTACACAGAAGAAATATCTCAAACCAGATGGTACCTTCGATCTTGAGAAACGCTTCGCTGATCTTGAAGCTGATGCACCTGATCTGGCTGCGCTTGATCCGGCCGCCTCATTCAAATTGGCAGAGCAATACTCCTCCGAGCAACGCTGGCTGACCATAGGTACAGTCTTATTGGTGATCAGTTTGTTCTGGTTTGGCATGGCAGAATTGACCAAGGAACGCGCGCGCCTCATCAATCTACTGATCGGGGCCGGCATCTATCTCGTTGGGGTGGTCTTCTTCTTCATCGTTGAACTTGTGTCGATCGCTTCACGTGGAGGTGCGTTATGAACGAAGTAGCTCCTAACACCGACCGCTGGAAGAGTTTTGTGCTCGTGCTCACATTGATCAATACCATATTTGCGGCGTTGCTCTCGGGCTTGCAAGTCGATACGGGCATTCGCGCCAATAATACCAACCGCGATTCTCAATACTATGCGGTGCTGGCCTCTAATGAACTGGTCCGGCAGGGCTATCAAAGCGCATATGATTTTCAAACCCTCACATCGGCAATGAAGTCTTCGCAAGAATCTCTGGTGATGGAATTCACGGCCTTGGGGCTTGAACAAAATGGAGACAAGACCGGATCTGTAAATTCCCATCTCCAATCTGTGATCACGAAAGCGCGCGCAACCACCACCCAAAAATTTTCCATTATGTATACCGACCCGCGTTATGCGCCTGACCAGCCCGATGGCATACCGAATGCCCAAGCTTATGTTGACGACCAGGCGAAAATTGCGAACGAGATCGTCACAAAGCAAAATGCCGCTTCGGACGAATATCAAAAATGGAACAAGAAATCCGATGCGTATGTGGCTGTCCTTACGCTGCTGGCGATCGTTTTCTTCCTGCTGGGTGTGGCGCAATCCACGCAGCGCATGCGTCCGTTCTTTGCCTTCTCGGCTTTGTTCAATAGACATTATCCGAAATAGTAAAAACGGCATTATGATGTGCGGATGCTGAC
>JBDTWO010000008.1:0-53373 GCA_040006635.1 Chloroflexota bacterium | reverse complement strand
AGCCGCTGGCAAAGGCGTGATCCACAAGAACGCCGCCGCCCGCCGCAAGGGACGCTTGATGAAGAAACTCGCTACCTTCGTCCCTGCTGAAGCCGGTGAAGTGAAATCAAAGGCTACCAAGAAGAAAAAGTAAGTTTCATCTGATCATGAAAAACGGGAGTCGCTATTGGCTCCCGTTTTTGTTTAATAAACGTAACGCGACATTTATGTCGCTTTTGTTGAGCAGCGACATAAATGTCGCGTTACATGCCCAAATGATATAATCCCAAAACCTATGTTTGAAAAAGAACAACAACTCATCGAAGACAAAGTCAAAGCTTGGTGCGCGGCGAACGATGTTGCGTTGGCTGAATTGAAATGGCAACCCATCCCCTTCTCGGGTGAATGGGGCTTTGCGACATCGTTTTTCCAGACTGCCGCCAATGAAGCGAAACTCGGCAAAGGGAACAAAGTCCCGGTGCCGCAAAAGGCTCAAGAAATCGCGGAGCAGGTTCGAGCGTCGGTTGGAAGCGTGGATGGGATCAGTCACATCGATGCAGTCAAAGGCTATCTCAACGTCTATTTCAAAACCTCTGACTATGCCCGTCGAGTTGTAGACGCAGTGCTGACATCCAAATCTGATTTTGGGCGGGGCGCGGCAAAAAACGAACGTATCATGGTGGAATATTGCCAGCCCAATACGCATCACTCCTTTCATATCGGTCATTCGCGGACAACCATTCTGGGCGAATCTCTAGCGCGACTAACCGAGTTCGCGGGCTTTGATACGATCCGCGCATCATATCCAGGCGACATCGGTCTCGGCGTTATCACAGTGATGTGGGCGTACGAAAAGTTTTATAAAGGGCAGGAGCCTGAAGGCATACATGAGCGTGGACAGTGGTTGCTGAAAATTTATGTCGAAGCAACAGCCCTGCTTGAAAAGAAAGAAAATGAAACCTCCGCAGAGACTGCGCAGCGCGAAGCCTATGAAGCCGAACGCCGTGAGATGTATCGCAAATGGGATGCGGGCGATAAGGCAGTGCGCGAATTGTGGATGACAACCCGCGAATGGAGTCTGGACGAAATGCGCGACATCCTGCACATGCTGGATGTGAAGATGGACGTATGGTTCTATGAAAGCGAAGTGGATGAACCATCCAAGGTTATCGTGGATGAGTTGATTGCCAGAGGCATCGCCACCGATGAACGCCCGCAAGGCGGCGCGGTGATCATCAAGATCGATGAGAAGCTTGGGTTGACGAAAGAAAAATATCGGACAGCGGTCCTTTTGCGCAGCGATGGCACGTCGCTCTATCTAACCAAAGACCTGGCATTAGCCAAGGTCAAGTTCGAACAATATCATGTTGACCGCTCGGTCTATGTAGTGGACTTCCGCCAGGAATTGCATTTCCAGCAGGCGTTCAAGATTTTGGAAATGTGGGGTTTCCCCCAAGCTTCCAAGTGTTATCACTTGTCCTACGGGTATGTGACGTTGCCCGAGGGCAGCATGTCTGCGCGGCGCGGACGTGTAGTGCTCTTCAAGGAAGTCTATGACGAAGCCATCAAGCGCGTACTGGCAGTAGAATCCGAACGGAGTGGAAACATTCCTGAAAGCGAACGCGAGTCAATTGCAAAACAGATCGGCTTGGGTGCGTTGGTGTACTCCATTCTTTCCGTGGACAACACCAAACACATTGTCTTCGATATCAACGAAGCCTTATCTTTCGACGGGCGCACGGGTCCGTATATTCAGAACGCGCACGTACGAGCAAATAGCATTTTGAAAAAGGCAAATGTTCAGGATTTGACGAACGCTTCATTTGACTACGAGCTGACCAAAAACGAGATCGAGCTCATTGAACAGATCTCACGCTTTCCGAATGCCGTGCAGCAAGCCGCCAACGAATATCGTCCGCTGGTGATGGCGGCATATGCTTATGATCTGGCTAATGCATTTCATTCGTTCTATCATGCGGTGCCGGTGACCCAAACAGAAGATGCCAATACCCGCAGCGCACGTTTGCAATTGGTTGCGGCTGCCAAACAGACCATTGCCAACGCGCTCCGTTTGCTTGATATTCAAGCGCCGGATGTGATGTAAGTTTTATTGATCGACATGCAATAGACGAATAACAAACAGACCGAACTCCTCAAAGGTTTGGTCTGTTTTATTTTTAGAAGTATTGAGTCTATGAAACCACAAGTATTTGATGAAACGCATCCGCTTGAAGAAGTGCTGGTTTGGGGTGAACCGGGGATCGAGGCTTTACTCGGGCAGCTGATTCCCAAATCGCGCAGTTTATTCTTTAGCTATTACGAAGTGCTCGAAGCTCGTAAAGAGTTTCGACATTTACAGGCGTTAGTGGAAGGCGAAAAGATTCAATTCACACGCGCCAAGGATGCGCTTGCGCGGCGACTCGCACGACAGGAATTCCCAGATGAGCTCAAATCCGTTCAAGAATTGGAAACAGCATTGCTGCAACGCGCCGGTGAATATTATGAAACCTATCGTGAATACAAAATAAAAGATTTTTCGCACGAAGGGATTCATGGGGATATTGACGAGATCTATACTCAGATTCGAAAAGATATCAAACAAATTTTGGCAGAGGATGTTCAAACCTACGGCGAGATTGCGACCATTCGTTTGAATCATCTGCTCAGCCTTTCGTATGAACTGCCGCTCGCCAACATTTTTTACGGACGGGATCAATCACAAGCATTGGCAGATAAACTTGTGCTATCCATTTTGAAGTGGAACATCCGCAAGCCGGAAGTGGCAATTTTCAAAGAAGCCCTGCTTGAGTTGGGTTATCAAGATTCGATGGTCGAAATCGATCGCGGAACTTTCGAAGGCGGCGACGTCGCCGTGTTCGGCGATACCTGCTACATCGGCGTCGGCGCGCGGACATCCTTCAGTGCGGTGAAAAATTTATGCCGCAAGATTGGTCCGTGGCTTGAGCGGCAAGGACTCCAATTTGTAGCCGTCATCAACAAACGACATGAGGATGAAGCTAGGCTATACGGCGCACCCACCGACGAACATATGCACCTGATGCATCTCGATATGTTTTGGGTCCCACTTGCGCCGGATTTGGTGCTGGCATACGGCGCGGAGATCGATCAGCGCGAAGTCATTCGTGTCACGCACAACTCTGATATGTTCATCACCGAAGACTTGGGAAGTTTCCGCGAATTTCATGCCGATAAAGGGATCGAAATCATCGAGGTCTCAAAACAGGAGCAGGAAAACTTCGCTACGAATCTTTTGAACCTCGGCAACAAGACGGTCATCGTTGCCTTATCCACGAACACCCGCATTATTGTTGAATTGGAAAAACGCGGCTATCGCGTATTGAGCGCGGAGTTGAATAAACTCGTCAATGGCTATGGGGCAACGCATTGTCTCACTGCACCCATCAGAAGAACTCGGCAAACAAGGTAAAAAGTGTCATATTGAAAACAGGCTAAACGTTATCTATACGTTTAGCCTGTTTTCTTTAGAATCACTATGTTGGTTCGAGTGAAACGCAGAGTCTCAAATCCCAATTCCGAGATTCTTCGGACTTCGTCCTCGGAGTGACAAATAGGAGAAACCTATGCCAATCAAAACTCTCATCATGGGCGCGGCTGGACGTGACTTTCATAACTTCAACACGTTCTTTCGCGGCAACAAGGATTATGAGGTCGTAGCTTTCACTGCGACTCAGATCCCGGACATCGACGGACGCGTCTATCCAACCGAATTAGCTGGTTCGTTATACCCGAGCGGAATCCCCATCCGCGCCGAGGAAGAACTGGTTGAACTCATTAAGCAATACGGTGTGGAGCAGGTCATCTTCGCGTATAGTGATGTGCCGCATGAAGTCGTCATGCACAAGGCGAGCATCGTCAACGCAGCCGGTGCAGACTTCCGTCTCATGGGCACGAAGTACACGCAGGTCAAGTCGACCAAGCCGGTTGTGTCGGTCTGTGCTGTTCGGACGGGATCAGGCAAAAGTCAGACAACGAGGCGCGTGGCGGCTGTCTTACAAGGAATGGGCTATAAAGTCGCCGCGATCCGTCATCCCATGCCTTATGGAAATTTAGTCCGGCAGGAAGTGCAACGCTTCGCGGACTATGGCGATCTCGATGAACACGAATGCACGATCGAAGAGCGCGAGGAATACGAGCCTCACATTGATAGCGGCGTGATCATCTACGCCGGTGTGGACTACGAAAAGATTCTGCGCCAGGCTGAAACCGAAGCGGACATCATCTTGTGGGATGGCGGCAATAATGACTTCCCATTCTATGTGCCTAATCTGCAAATCGTAGTGGCTGACCCGCATCGCGCAGGACATGAATATAAATATTACCCAGGCGAGACGAATGTGAGACTCGCAGATGTGTTCGTGATCAACAAGGTGGATACTGCCGATCCAGAAAAAGTAATTGAAGTGCGCGAGTCACTCCGCAGGTTGAATCCGAACGCGATCCAGATCGAAGCCGCATCCCCACTCTTTGTGGATGACCCTGATTCCATTCGCGGCAAGCGCGTGCTGGTCATTGAAGATGGGCCCACGCTCACACATGGTGAGATGGCTTACGGTGCAGGTTATGTTGCTGCTCGACGCTTCGGCGCAAAAGAGATCGTGGACCCGCGTCCGTTCGCGGTGAGGTCCATCGCGGCGACATACGTGAAGTATCCGAAGACCGGACCCATCCTCCCGGCGATGGGCTACGGCGATGCACAGACCAAAGACTTGGAAGAGACAATCAACGCCTCCGATGTTGATCTCGTCATCATCGGCACGCCGATCGATCTTTCACGTGTCATGAAAATCACCAAGCCATATCAGCGCGTGCGCTATGAATTGCAGGAGATCGGTCAACCGACGTTGCAGGAGGTGTTGATGAAGAAGTTTGGGGTGAAGAAGTAAGGCAGGTAAACAAGTAGACACGCAGACAAGTCAAATAGGAGTCGGGTGATAGAATTCATCCGACTCCTATTTTTACTTGAGGCTGCATTGAACACTTTATTAACCCCGCTCAAAAAAATATTCTTCCCACCAAGATTTGCGGATGAAGAAAAAAACCATCGCATCCGTACGTTATGGAGAATTATCCTTATTTCTCTGGCAGGCTCGGTAATTTTTGGAATTACAAGCAGTCTGATGCGCTGGGGCGGAGTCATTCCTTTTGTAAGCGCAGCCTATGCGTTGCTTGCTCTTGGATGCCTGTGGTTGATCCGTCAGGGCTGGTTGGATCTGCCGGGTATTCTTTTGCCATCTGTTTTGCTGGTGCTGGTCACTTTTCAAACCATCCGCAACCATGGACCGCACGATCAGGCAATATTGATTTACCCGTTAATCATTACATTTGCATGGTTATTACTTAACCGCCGCATGGCATTGATGTTCCTTATTCTAAGTCTAAGCTCGGTGTTCCTGGTCATCTATTTGGAAGTTAATGGATTCATCATGCCCCATGTGGAAGGAGCCTCCGAATACTCAGACATTATCACCTTTGCAGTGGTATTTGGTTCGATTGCCCTTCTGGTTGATACGGTTACAGATAATTTGCGTGTTGCATTAAAAAGACTCCAAAAGAACGAGGCACGCTTGCGCGGCTTGGTTGAGAATTCCCCTGATTTCATTCTGGAGATCAATCGGGCGGGAAAGATCCTTTTTATCAATAGACTCTCTGAGATGTACATCGGAAAAAATGTACGGGATGTCCTGCCGTCCGATCAACTTGAGTATGGGCTTGAAATGATCGAAAGAACCTTTAGCAGTGAACAACCTGTTTTCGCCGAACTCCGTACCGATATGCCGGATGCGCGGATCGTCTGGGATGCAGTCCGCATGGGTCCGATCAAGCAAGGTGATGTAGTGACCAGCATCACGGTCGTCATGACCGATATTTCCATCCAGAAATCTGCCGAGACCGCTTTGCGCGAAAGTGAAGCGCGGATCACAAACGCCCTTATTGCCGGGGGCGTTGTCCCATATATCAACGATTACCGTATCAAACGGTTTACATTCATCAGCGAGAATGTCTCCAGGTTGACAGGTTATGGCGCCGCGGAAATCACTCCTGCGATCTTAAAAAATAGTGTTGAGGAAGATCATATGTGGGGACCCAATGCCAAACTTTCCACCGCCGAGGCGCGTCAACGCGTTCAAGCCGGGGAACCTTTGGAATGGCGTAGTGATCTACGGATCCGCACGGCAACCGGCGAGAGCCGCTGGATCAGCGATATCTCCACAGAAATACTGGATGAGAGCGGAAAAGCCATTGGCGGAATCGGGATCCTTCAGGATATTACCGAGCGCAAACGGACTGAGTCTGCTCTCAGGGCAAGCGAAGAACAATATCGCACATTTATTTCTTTGAGCGCAGAAGCCATTTACCATTTTGAAATGGACGAACCTATTTCCATCGACCTGCCCGAAGAAAAGCTGTATTCCAAGATCATTCAAGGCGCTCGGGTGGCGGAATGTAATGACGTCTTCGCCAGGCTTTATGGATATACCAATGCAGAGGAATTAAAGGGAAAGCGGCTGGTTGAGACTAATGCAGTGGCTTCCCCTTCCGATAAGGATGCGATCGTCCAGTCCATTAGATCTGGGTTTCGGCTAATCGATTTTGAATCATCCGAAATACTCGCCGACGGTAATTCATATTTTTTCCTCTCCAATTTGGTCGGAATCTTTGAGTCTGGCTTTCTGGTTGGAACCTGGGGAAACGTTCGAAATATCACTGACCGCAAAAGAGCTGAGGTCGAAAGAGAAAAGCTGGTGGTGGAGTTGGAAAATCGCAACGCAGAACTCGAGCGCTTTAATTACACCCTATCCCACGAATTGAAGACTCCGCTGGTAACCCTCGGCTTTTATTCGGGTGCCCTCGAAAATGACATTAAGATAGGCAACCAGGAACGGGTCAGCGCTGACTTGAATCGCATCATCAAAGCCTCCAGTAAGATGCATAAGATCACAAGTGAATTGCTTGAACTCTCCAGCCTTGATCGGCGGACATTCGATTTTGAAGATACTTCATTCGAAAGGATCGTGCACGATGGACTTAAACAAGCGGCAAAGCTTATCAAGGAACGCAATGTGCAAATCCAATATTCATCGAACCTGCCCACAGTAAAGGCGGATAGAAAACGTATGATCGAAGTGATCCAGAATCTGGCAGATAATGCCATAAAGTATATGGGGGATCAAACAGAACCGCTGATCAGCATCGGAGTCCGTGATGAGGGCAATGTTCAAGTATTTTTTGTGAAAGATAATGGCATTGGCATCGATGCCGCTTATCACGAAAGAGTATTCGGACTGTTTGATAAACTGAACCCTCAAAGCGAAGGGACGGGCATCGGGCTGACTTTAGTCAAACGCATCATCGAAACCCACGGCGGCAGGATTTGGGTGGAGTCAGAAGGCTTGGGCAAGGGCTCAACATTTTGCTTTACGATCCCAGACGGGAGAAAATAAAAAGCTGATCGTTTGTACCTAAACAAGAGCCGGGTGATAAAATTCAGTCGCTCCGATTTTTCTCTTCACCAAGAAACAAAAATATCCAACAGCGCACAGCACAAGCCGCTCATGGGAAAACAAATGCTGACAACTCTCACAGGCTGGTTTCGCCCTCCCACATTCCCCGACGACGAAGACAAGGCCCGCAGTGCCTTGTTGTTAAATGTGGTATTGAACACGTTCCTCATTGCCCTGCCCGTGATCATTGCAGGCGTTTTCATGGGCGGCAGTGTGCCGCGTGCGACAAACAACATTATTATCGTGGCCTGCGCCTGGCTGACCATATTTGGAACACGCCTCATCATGCTCAGAGGGCGCGTTGCCGCCGCAGGCATTCTCACGGTGATCGTTATTTTCAGCGCTACCACACTGGCGGTATATAACGTTGGCACCATCCGTGCCCCAGCCACTGTTTTCTATGTAATGGCAATTATCATTTCCGGCTTGACCATCAGCAGCCGCGCCATTATTTGGGCAACCGGTATCAGCGCCGCATCCATCATCGGGTTGTTGACTGCTGAAATCAACGGGCGCCTGCCAACGCCCACCCTGCGCGTCTCCATTTCACAGGGCATCACCTTCACCGTTGCTCTTACCGTTATTGGCATTCTTTTATACCTTGCAGTCAAAAGTATTGATGAAGCCCTCGCGCGCGTCCGGCAGGAACTCGCTATCCGCCAACAAGCTGAAGCAGCCCTGCAAAAATTCGCGGCGCGGCTTGGGATACTACACGAGATCGATCGCGCCCTGCTGTCTTCCACCTCACTGCATTCCATCGCCCTGGGGGCTTTGATCCGAATTCGCCAATTGATCCCCTGCCCGCGCGCCAGCGTGTCGCTGTTTGATCTGCGTAAAAATGAAGCCTTCTTTCTCGCGGCTGACCTTGACGGAGGCGGACTGGTCTGGGATACACCCATCACTCTACAGGAATACGGACAGCACATTATTGATGAGCTTCAACAGAACAAACCAATGATCATAAACGATGTACTCACAGATCCCCACGCCGTGCCATTGGATATTCAACTAGCAAAAGAAGGCATCCATTCCTGGCTTTACTTGCCGCTTCATTATCAGGGACAACTGATCGGTGCCCTCAATCTGGGTCGCGGCCTCGGAGAAAGCTTCACCCCTGAGGATTCTGAGATCGCCCAAGATGTTGCCAATCAACTGGCGATCGCCATCCAACAATCACGTCTATATGATGCCCTGCAAAACGAATTGACCGAACGTCAAAACCTTATCACCCAACTGGAAGCCAATAACGCCGAGCTTGAACGCTTCACCTACACCGTCTCACACGACTTGCGCAACCCGCTCGTCACCATCAAAGGTTTTCTCGGCATGCTCAATAAAGACATTCAAGAAAACCGCCCGGACCGCATCCAATCTGACTTTCAGCGCATCGCCGGAGCAACCGATAAAATGGACGCCCTGCTCACCGACCTGCTTGAGCTTTCCAGGATCGGACGCATCGTCAACCCGCCCATGGAAATTGATTCCGTCCGATTGATCCAGGATGCCATCGACACCGTCGACGCCCGACTCCGCTCGAAAAAAGTGACCGTGAATATCGCACCTGATATCCCCCCGCTCTACGGCGACCGCACGCGTTTGCGTGAAGTCTTCGAAAACCTGATCGAAAACGCCGCGAAAAACATGGGTAATCAACCCAATCCCGTCATTGAGATCGGCACCAGAGATCAAACCGACGAACCGGTTATTTTTGTCAAAGACAATGGTATCGGCATCGACCCGCGCTATCATACAAGAATATTCAACCTGTTCGAAAAACTAAACCCTGCCATCGAAGGCACTGGCATCGGTCTGGCACTGGTCAAACGCATCATTGAAGTACATGACGGCAAAGTTTGGGTCGAATCGGAAGGCTTGGGCAAAGGTTCTACATTCTGCTTCACCGTATCCGCTGTTAGAAAATAAAAATGGGCGCTGAAATCCAATCAGCGCCCATTTCGTTTTGGTTCAATTCTGTTGGTTCTTTCAGCAGTTGCACTGCTGAAAGAACCATGTAGAACAATTTTGACTGATCCCTTCATTCAATCTACAAATTAAAGAACACAGCCGCGATCGTAAACACAGAAGCCAGTACGATCACCACTGAACTGACGATCGCAAAATTCCTCTGGAAACCATTGTTGACGAATTCGCCCATCAAATCGTGGTCACTGGTCAGGTTGATGAGGAAGTAAAAGACCAGCGGCAAAGCGATGGCATTGATGATCTGCGTCACCAGCGCAACCTGGAAGAGCGTCACATTACTTAGGATCACGAACAGCGTCGCGATCAAAAGCTGGGAAATATACAGAATATAGAATGTCTTGCTCTCTTTGAACGAATCGTTCAAACTGCCGGAGAGACCAAAAAATTCAGCAAAGGCATAGGCAGTTGAAAGCGAAACAATCACAAGTCCCATAAAGCCCGCGTTGAGGATTCCAACCGCGAACAGTTGTGAAGCAATCTTCCCAGCGAACGGTGCAATTGCCAACGCGGCGCGTTCACCCGAATCCAAGACGATGTGATTGACAAAAAGCGTTGCGGCGGTGGCGACGATCATGAAGAAGGAGAAAAAATTCGTGAGGAAAGCGCCCGAGTACGTCTCGAGTTGCGACATGCCTACTTTGCCTTTTTCGATCTTCTTATCGTACGCAAAACTGCTGACAAAGAACTGACCCCAGGGGGTAATGGTCGTGCCCAGCACGCCCATGCCAATGATCAAATAATCTCGCAGGTAGGAACGTGTGAACATCACGCCATGCGGATATGCCAGATTCGAAAGCGCCAAAGTCCAATCTGGTTTTGCCTTCACCGCCGAAAAAATATAGACGAAGAAAAACACACACGCCACCAGCATAATGGACTGCGTCATTTTATAGTTGCCGCGCGTGATCAACACGAACGCGATAATGACGATCGCGATCACAGCCGGGATCGGTGGGACGCCGAACATACCGCTGGTAGTTTTCACAGCGGAAAGTTCCGTCACCAAAGTTCCAACGTTGGCGATCAGCAGCGTCCCAAAGATAAATACTGAGGCGCGCACGCCATAGCGTTCACGGATCAGATCTGCCAGTCCGCGGCGGGTGATAATGGTCAGGCGCATGCCCATCTCTTGTGTAATCGCCAGCAGCAAGGTGATGACCGGCAACAGAAAGAGGATCGGGTAACCCAACTTTGCGCCCGCAATGGAATAGGTCGCGACCCCGCCTGCATCGTTATCTGCCATGGCAGTGATGGTCGCAGGTCCAAAGACCGTTAGAAAGATGAGCAGCTTCTTCCAAAATGAGGAAAAGAACCGCCCGTTGCGGTTGATGAGAAATTTGTTTTCCATGAAGCCCTCCGGTTAACGGTAAAAGCGCGGCAGGCGTTTCTTCCAAGCCGTCGGAATAATTTTATCCAGCGCATCATCGGCGGTGACGATACCATGCATGACGTTATTTTCATCCACCACCGGAATGGCGATCAGATCATATTTGGTGATGACTTGCGCCACTTCCTCCTGGTCATCGCTGAGGCTGACGCTCTTCACGCGGTCTTCCATGAATTCTTCCACGCGCGCGTTGGGGTTCGCAAAGATCAGGTTGGAAAGCGAAAACACGCCCATCAAATGATCGGTGGTGTCGGTGACATAGACGTAGAACAACGTCTCAGCATCGGTGGCAGTCTCACGCAGGATCTTGATAGCTTCTTCAGCCGTGACGTTCGGCGGTACGCAGGCATATTCGGTCGTCATAATACCGCCCGCGGAATCTTCATCATATGAGAGCAGCTTCTGCATCTCATCCGAATCTTCCTTGTTCATCAAAGCCAGCAATCCGCGGCTGCGTTGCGCCGGTAATTCTGCGAGCAAATCAGCGGCTTCATCCGGCTCCATCTCTTCGAGCAGGTCAGCCACCTTTTCATCGGACATGTACTCGATCAGGTCGGCTTGATATTCGGTTTCCACTTCCTCCAGCGTATCGGCGAGTTGTTCCATGTTGAGGGCTTCGAGCAACTGTCCGCTTTCGAGTTTGTTCATATCGCTAAGGATCTCAGCCACATCGGCGGGATGCAGTTCAGAGATACTTTCCACCGGCACGCGCAAACGCATAAAGGGATCGTGACGCAGGAGTTCCACATCGTCCCATGAGATAAAGGTTTGGGGCGCTGGCAGGTTGAAGGTCGAAGTGAAGCGTTGGGTTAATCCCGCAACACCGAGCCTGCGGAAAATACCCAACATGCCAATATCCACGTTACCCACGTACAGCGTCCCATTGACGCGCACGAGTTCAAGATCATTCACGCGCACCACGCGCGCGCCATCGGTATCGATGATCTGCTTATCAAGCACATCGCGCGAAAGAAAAATATCGTTTTCAGCAGGTTGATAATTCGGAAGCTCATCGGCGCGGCACTTCAGCGCGATCGAGGGCGTGAACAACGCCAGCACCAGCGCATACGGCACCATGCTGATTTTGTTCTTGTCCTTGATCACCACCGCATCCACGATCGGATGGGTCGCATCCGCAAGTTCGCGCGCGATCAAGTCTTCCAGTTTTCCAATATAGTGACCATCAAAATCGGTGATGGTGTGGCCGAGAATTTCGCTCAAGAAAGCCATGGGTACCTCCATAGAATTTTTTTGGACGGAGACAATAAAAAATCGCCTCCGTTTGAACGAAGGCGATTCATACCCAGCCGTTATCTGTTTCTGTTGCCCGAGCCTTACCCCCTGCTCCGAATCATTTCACGGAGCACACATGTGCAAATAGAGGCGGTTTGACAAAAGCAGAAAGGATGAACGATATGAATGCGTGTCTTCGTTCGGAAAGAATCTGTTTATTACTATCCGTATCCACGGATAACCTCCTTGCAGCATGTGTCTCGTTTTACTGTGTCACTCTGAGCGACAGCGAAGGATCTCTACTGCGTTGACGGAGATTCTTCGCCGCTATTGCGGCTCAGAATGACATAAGCATCACATGTTGGCAAAATGAAAGCCTCCCGTTATAAAACCAGGAGGCGCGGCAAACATGCGTTAATAAACGCCGCCTCTCTGGTTGAGCTTTAGCACTGCGCATCGTAGGGATTGACTAATCAATTCCAGCCACTTTGAGTGAAGCCTTAATCCGACCTCACCTGGTCTACCCTTTGGCGTCTTTCGACGTTTCAGGACAATGGCCTGTGTATCTTGCAGCCGCCTGGCCTAACGAGGACTATTCAATTGCATTATCTTTATACACCCGCCCCTTTATGATTGTCAAGAAGTTCAATGGGGGTTGCAAGAGATTTGCAAGTAGGGAAAGAATGGATGATAGAAGCGGATCCAGAACTATGAATAGAAATGTAGGTGAGGCGCTGTTATGTGGATGGTTGTGAAATTCTAAAACAAACCAAGTGACAGTCACCTTTACCCACTCTGCTACGCTGCGGGGTGCTACGCAAAAGTGACTGTCACTTTAATCTACCCTTCCTTCTTCTTCCCAAACCCCACCACCCCCGCCACCAACACCGAGAAACTAATGATCAACGCCACCACCACCAGCTTATTTTTCCCGAACGCTTGCGCCAACACCTGTGTCTCATCCGGCGCGGGCGTGGAGGTTGGCGTAGCTGGAAAGGCATAGGTTGGATAAGGCGTTTGCGTTTTAGCGGGTGTATTCAAAATAAAAGTCGGCGTGGGCGGTGGCGGCTGCGTGGCAGCTTTTTGGATGAGCAACTTCCAGCCGGGGACCACGGTATCATCCACCAGACCGTTCAGGCGTTTGATATCCTCCACGCTCACATGATACAAGTCGGCGAGGCTCCACAAGGTCTGTCCGTATTTCACTTCATGCACCACGTCCCCATCCGGGCGGGCTGTGCTTAATGCCACTGGAATTGAATAATTTGAAATATCACCCGAAGCGAAGCCTGCACATAGCGTTTGTGTGACCGGAATACCCGTGAGAATATCGCGGGCATCATATTGCATTTTGCGTGAGGGCGTGGACAAAGCCGTTTCAAGCACCACGTAAATTTGATCGCTGACCGCCACCGCCGCGCCGATGTCACTGCGGAAATCGGAGACCATAGTGTTGGTGTGCTCCTCGTCACTCTGCCAGAAAGACATCACCTCTTCAATCGTTCCTGCAGCAACCCAGTTCTCAGAACGATAGCCGTCCATCGAAAGGTCACCCCACAGCGGATACCCCATCGATAGCAATTGCTGCCCGAGCGACATGCCGCACGGGCGCTCATGTCCAATCGCGCCCTCGGAGGCAGCCAGCGCGCTGGCTTGTTGCGCGGCAACTTGCATCAAGACCGGGTCAACGCTTAACACATTCAGGCCCTGCAAAGCGCGCAGGCTGTTGACCGCGTTGATCACATCCGCGGGCGAAGGTATGGAAGGCATGGGTGTGGAGTCGGTCGCTTCAGGGGTGGCAGAAGCCTCTTGAAACCGAGGCAGGCTCAATGGTCCAGCCTGAACCGGCACGGAGTGTAAGATCCAGACCGTGAGCAACAGAAAAACGATCAGTAGGTGAAAACGTCTTTTCATGCAAGTATCCCAAATATATGTTGCATAAGCGAGCCAAAAAGTAACCGCCAAAAAGCCTACGAATAATTATAGCCCTACATCACTACGTTATAATGAGTGCATGTTTACAGACCAGGTAGAAATTCAAGTCAAGTCAGGCAAAGGCGGCGATGGCATGGTGCACTTCCGCCGCGAGAAATTCATTCCCTTCGGCGGACCCGATGGCGGCGACGGCGGCAAGGGCGGCGATGTGGTCTTTGAAGTTAAAGAAACGCTCAACACCCTTTCCGGGTTCCGGCGCAATCAAAAGTTCAAAGCGCCTGAAGGCGTCAAAGGCGGACCCGCACAAAGATCTGGCAGGTATGGCGAAGACCTTGTGATCTACGTGCCGCCCGGCACGGTGATCTATGATATTACCGATGTTGAAACCAGCGGCGGCACCCCACCCGTGATCGGCGATCTGACCGACCCCGGGCAGCGTCTCGTCGTCCTCAAAGGTGGGCGCGGCGGACGCGGCAATCAACACTTCGCGACATCGCGCAATCAAGTGCCGCGCACAGCTGAAAAAGGCGAGCCTGCGGAAGAGAAACGCCTCAAACTGGAATTGAAGCTGATCGCTGATCTGGGGCTGATCGGCGTCCCGAACGCGGGCAAATCCACCTTGCTCTCGGTGCTGACGAATGCCCAACCGAAGATCGCCTCGTATCCCTTCACCACCCTCGAGCCGAATCTCGGTGTGGCAGAGATCGATATGAACACCACCGTGGTGCTGGCTGATATCCCCGGTCTCATCGAAGGCGCTGCTCAAGGCTTGGGCTTGGGCCATGACTTTCTACGTCACATCCAACGCACGCGTGTCTTGATCCACATCCTGGATGGCATGGCAGAAGATCCGTTCGCCGATTACAGCCAGATCAATTCTGAACTGGCATTGTTCGACCCGCATCTCGGCGAGAAGCCGCAACTGGTCGTGTTGAACAAGATCGATCAACCCGAAGTGCAGGCAAAGCTGAAAGACCTGCAAAAGAAATTCAAAAAGATCAAGGTGGAGTTGACCACCATCTCGGCACTGGCGCGCACGAACACGCGCGAGCTGCTCATAAAAGCCTATCAGTTATTGCAGGAGACACCTGAACTCGAGTTGATCGAACTGCCGATGCCGGTCTACAAACCCAAAGATGACCCGCGTGAATTTACGATCACACGGGATGCCGATGGGCTGTGGCGCATTTCAGGCGCGGCAATCGAACGCTCCGCCGCCATGACGCATTGGGAACACGACGGCTCCCTGCGCCGCTTCCAAAAGATCATGACCCACCTCGGCGTGGATGAAGCACTGCGTAATGCTGGCGTTGAAGAAGGCGATACAGTTGCCATCGGTGAGTTCGAGTTGGAGTGGCAGGAGTAAGATGTCGTCGACGAAACAAAAGCTGTCAATTATCGGGCTGATCGTCCTTGGCGTATTGATCGTAGCTTTCTTCGGCGTGCGTGCCGTCCATGCCTACCGGCACATCCGCGACGGCGGCTTCGGACCCGGTGGTCACCGTCCGCCGCCTGCCACCGAAACCGATGTGCAACTTATCCGCGACTGGATGACAATTCCCTACATCGCAAACACCTACGGCGTTCCTGATCGCATGCTGTTCAAGGAACTCAAGATTCCCGAAGAGAACAATCGCGAGAAAAGCCTGAAGGTCTTGAACGATGCCTATTTTCCAGATCAAACTGGCATCGTGCTGGAACAGGTAAAGCAGGCGATCACCGACCATCGTCCGCCGGCGCCTCCCACAGCGCCAAGTCCTTAACATGTCCGATTTTCTACTCACCCAGGTCATCAATTACGGCGCACCCCTTTTCGCACTGATCTTATTTTTAGGCGCGCTGGGACTTCCCATTGGCGCATCCGTAGTTCTGATCGCCGCCGGCGCATTCTCAGAACAGGGGATTCTTGCCTGGCTGCCAACCGCCGCACTGGGTTTGCTCGGCGCTGTCCTTGGCGATGCACTCAGTTTCAGCATCGGCTTTTACGCCAAGGATTGGATCAACCAACGCTTCGGAAATTCCAAAGCCTGGCAAAGCGCCGAAGCATCTTTCGATGAGCGCGCCGGGCTGGCGATCTTTCTCACCCGTTTTCTGGTCACCGCCCTGGCAATTCCCACCAACCTGATCGCGGGTGGCAGCGGGATCAAATTCCGCCGCTTCATGACTTACGACTCGTTGGGTGAAATGATATGGATCATCCTCTACGGCGGTCTCGGTTATTTCTTCGGCAGCCAATGGGAACTGGTCAGCACGTTCCTGAGCAACTTTGGCGGGGTAATGCTCGGCTTGCTGATCCTAGTTTCAGGCATTTGGCTGGCGGTCCGTAAGTTGAGAAACGAACCCGCCTCGGAATTACTCGCTAAAAACTAAATTACGGTCTGTCTCATTTCCTTGTCGAGCGGGATTATTCATATAGGAAGATCGACAAGACCCATGGACGAATCCCTCCCGCACGAAAGCGTTTTGCATCTCATGAAGCTTCGCAAGCGCAACAACACATCTGACGAAAGCTTGATTGTCGCATTTGAGAGTCTATTTCATGAATATTGGGCTCCCATCTATCGTCTGCTCTTAGGCATGGTCATTGACCCCTCTGAAGCAGAAGACCTGGCACTAGAAACTTTTCTGCGGCTCTATAAACATCACCCTGTACCCGAGGCTGAGTTCAATACGCGCGGCTGGCTTCAAAGAGTAGCCGCCAACCTGGCTCTGCAATCCATTCGAAGCTTCAAGCGCCGCGAGCAGTATGAGCTGAACGCAGGCAAAGACGCGTTAGAGCAAGCGCCGCAACATCAGCCGCCTGAGATCATGGCTGAAAAAGAAGATCAGCGTTTCGTGCGCCTCGCGCTTGCCCAAATGAATGAACGCCAGGCAGAACTTTTGGTGATGCGGCATTCAGGCTTGGCGTACAAAGAGATCGCCCAAGCGCTCAACCTCGCTCCCACTTCCATGGGTCCATTACTCTTGCGCGCCGAGCGCGAATTTGAAAAGCAGTATCGCGCACTTACGAAGGAGAAGCCATGAACAACCACTTGAACGACGGTCAATTGCGCGCCGCGTTGGATGGTGAACTGGACTCTGAAGCCCTGACTCATTTGGAAACATGTCCACAATGCCAGTCTCGACAAAAAGCGCATCGAGCTCAAATGGAGTTGGTTGCTGACAAATTAGCTTTTCTCTCCGCTCCAACAAAAAACGCGCGTCTTTCTTCCACTTCAGCTTGGTCCCGTTTCAAACAACACAAACTTACTCAAAAGGAGACTCCCATGTTTAAAAAGTTATTCGCCATACCGCTTATACGTTATGGCATCCCGGCACTACTGGTACTCACGTTGGTTTTCGCTTTCCCTGGTGCGCGCGCATTTGCCAGCGAACTGCTCAACTTATTCCGCATCCAACAAGTGGCTGTGGTGCCCGTTGATTTCACAGGTATGCAATCCTTGAACGGTGCAGTCGGCAATGATATTGGTCAACTGATTTCAAATTCAATTACAATGACCAAAAAGCCCGGCAACCCTGTGGATGCAGCGGATGCCGCGCAAGCCAGCCAACTGACAGGCTTCAACGTCCGTGTACCAAAAGATATCACTCCATCACGGATCAGCGTTATGAATGGTTCAGACTTCACCATAACAGTTGACCGCGCAAAAGCCCAGGCTCTTTTAGTCGAAGCCGGACGCAGTGACCTCGCCTTGCCCGCCGAAATCGATGGTGCAAAAATATCGGTGAGTATTCCAAACAGCGTCAGCGTGGATTTCGGTACCTGTCCGTCGCCGAGTGCTGACGGTGATAGTCCAAATTTAGGCAACAACGGCTCAGCCAGCCGCCGTTATGCAGACTGTGTCATTCTGGCAGAAATTCCAAGTCCGTCCGTATCTGCGCCTGCCAGTGTTGATGTCGCTCAGCTTGCTCAGATCGCATTGGAGTTCTCCGGCATGACTAGCGATCAAGCCAAAGCATTCACTGCTACCGTTGATTGGACATCCACGTTGGTTGTACCCATTCCAAAAAATGCCGCTTCTTATGAACAGGTCTCCGTGGACGGCGTCACTGGCACACTGATTCAACGTCCGTCTGATGATGCGCCGCAGTTCCTACTTTTATGGGTCAAGAATGGCATCATCTACGCCATCGGCGGATTAGGCAGCAATTCACAGCAAGCTATTCAAATCGCAAATTCTCTTCCGTAGGAATATATATGTCGGTTGACTACGCAATTGAAACTGATCAACTCAGAAAAGTATTCGGCGATTATGCCGCAGTCAAAAGCCTCACCCTGCAAGTCATGCAGGGTGAGGTGTTTGGATTTCTCGGTCCCAACGGTGCGGGAAAAACGACTTCGATAAAAATGTTATTGAGTCTGACCGCGTCCACTTCCGGTGTCGCTTCTTTATTAGGAAAACCAGTTGGCAATCGGGATGTTATGGGCCGCATCGGATTCCTGCCAGAGCATTTCCGGTTTCAGGAATGGTTAACTGCTAACGAGTTTTTACTGCTACATGGTCAGCTTTTGAACATGCAAGCCAATGACCTAACTGCACGCATAGATGAATTGCTCGAACGTGTGGGGTTAGCAGAATATCGCAACAAACAACTCCGCACATTTTCAAAAGGCATGCTGCAAAGAATCGGGTTGGCTCAGGCTCTTTTAAACAGACCAGCTTTGGTCTTTTTGGATGAGCCGACCTCCGGTTTGGATCCAGTCGGTCGTCGCCTCGTCAGAGATATTATCCACGAGGTGCGCGCACAAGGCACATCTGTATTCTTGAACTCGCATTTATTAAGCGAGATCGAAGTCACTTGTGATCGAGTCGCATTTATTCGACACGGTGAAGTCGTCAGAATCCTTGACTTGAAAACGTTGGACACAAATCAAACCAGTGTGACGATCCGTGTCTCGCAACTTTCAGCCGAACCACTGGCTGGACTTTCACAATGGGGCAAAGATATTCAAATGGACGGTGAGCATATTAGCATGGTCATCCAAAGTGATGCGGTTCTACCAGAGATCACGCGCTATCTCGTCGCACAAAAAGGCGAGGTGTACGCCATCACGCCGAACCGCATGTCGCTCGAAGATATCTTCATCGAAACAGTTGGCAAGGATGGCGGGTTATGAACCCCATTTTCATTTTGGCTAAATTAACTTTCCGCGAGGCAATTCGCAGACGTATTCTACTGGCTGGGTTCGCGTTGGGAATTTCGTTTCTCATCATTTATTCGATTGGTTTACATTTTATTCTTATACAAGTCAGGCAGGTCATTGCAAATTCAGCGCCCGGGCAAAACGTTATGAATGTGGAAAGCCAGAATACGTTCCTGATGGCGGGTTTGTACGCGATCACATTTCTTTCCATTGCGATGGCGGCGCTGTTGGGAGCGGATACACTCGCTGGTGAAATTAACTCCGGCACGATTCAGACGATTGCCACTAAGCCGATCCGCCGCGCAGATGTTATATTGGGAAAATGGTTGGGCTTTGCAACCCTGCTTGCCTTATATCAATTGCTGATGGCGGGCGGCGCAGTCTTAAGCATGTACATTCAAGCCCATTACACGCCAGATCATTTACTCAGCGGCTTGGGACTCATCTATCTTGAAGCACTAATCGTCATGACGATCACACTTATGTGCTCGGCATATTTTTCCGCATTGGCAACTGGCGGCATTGTCTTTGGGCTATATGGTCTCGCCTTCATTGGCGGCTGGATCGAACAGATCGGTGCAGTGCTTCATAATTCCACGGCGGTACAGATCGGTATTATCACCAGCCTGATCATTCCAAGTGAATCGTTATGGAGACGTGCCGCCTTCGAAATGCAAACACCGCTCGCAGGCGTTTTAGGCATATCTCCATTTGGAGCAAGTTCTGTGCCAAGTCCGCTGATGGTCATTTACGCGATAATTTATCTTTGTAGTACGTTAGGTTTTGCAGTTCGTATTTTTCAGAAACGCGATTTGTAAATTCATCAAAAGAAGAAAACAAAAGCCCTTGTGAAATTGAAAATCACAAGGGCTTTTTCTGACCAGTCGAATATCAATTTTTTGAAAGCACATATTCGCCAACGGCGATCACGATAAAAGTGGCGACCAAGGCCAGGATCCATGTCACATCAACGAACAGGGAAGTTTGCGATTCGCGGTCTTCCACTTCACTCAGATTGCGGCCTGCCAGAACATAGCCATCCTTGTAAGGGACGATCACTGCCGCAATGCGCACGTTGGGCTGAGGCTGCCACGTGATCCGGTCTTGACCTTCCTCGCTGGTGTACTCCAATACGCCCGGCGGCAGGGTCTGCAGGGAATCGTTGAGATATCCAGTCCCCGCAACAGGCTGTTCTGTGAGATTGTAGACGACATAGAAAGGCGCAAGGCTCCGCTCCATGTCGATCACATCATTAGGAATAACCTCATCAATCGGCTTGCCCTGTTCGAGCATATACGCCGCATCCACTGCCATCTGGATCTGCGGATCATTCGCACCCTGACGATACACCTGCTGAACTGTAGCATAAGCCAGCATGGAAAATGCTGTAATCACCACTGCGAACGGAAGCCACACTTTGAAAGTATTTTTGATTTTCATTGTTTCATTCTCCTTGATACCTACTGTACAGCAAGCACACTTTCAAACCCTCACAAATGCTATCAGAAATTATAAGTCCCCAGAGAAACTAATCTCCGGGGACTTATACTGATCACTGATTACTGAATTACTTATTATCCCGTGCCATCGCATCCATCACAGCCACGGAAGCGATCTGCACGATCGCGTTGACATCGTCACCGGTCTGCAGCACATGCACTGGGGCGCCCATGCCCAACAAGATCGGTCCGATCGCCTTGGCTTTGCCTAAGCGTGCCATCAACTTGTAAGCGATGTTCGCCGATTCAAGCGATGGGAAGACCAACACATTCGCATCCTTGACCGCACTGAACGGATAGCGCTCTTCGATAATGAGCGACTCAACTGCGGTATCTGCCTGCATCTCACCGTCCACTTGCAGGTCCGGGCGGCGGGATTTCGTCAGTTCAACAGCTTTCCGTACCTTATCCGAAAGCGGATGCGGCGTTGATCCAAAGTTCGAGAACGAGAGGAACGCCACGCGCGGTTCGATCTCCAGCCGTTTGGCGAAGTCTGCCGCGAGGGTGGCGATCTCAGAAAGGTCTTCCGCGGTCGGGTCAATGTTGACGGTCGCATCCGTGAAGAGATAGACCCGATCTTCAACGATCATAATGTAGACACCCGCCGCGCGCGTCGCGCCCTTTGCCGTGTGATGGATCTGCAAAGAGGGTCTGATCACTTCAGGATAATCATGTGTCAGCCCGGAAACGAACGCATCCGCATCGCCCATCTTGACCATCAACGAACCAAGAATATTGGGGTCGCGCACGAGCTTGACAGCATCCGCTTCAGACACACCTTTGCGCTGACGTAATTCATAATACGACTTGGTATACGCTTCAAGATTTTTGAGGTTCTGCGGGTCAACGATCTCAGGCTTGTAATCGAGACCCAATGTCTGGATCTGTTTTTCGATCACATTCGCATCACCGATCAAAACCGGAGTTGCAATGCCCTCTTCCCGGATCTGATACGCGGCACGGATGATCTTCTGCTCTTCACCTTCTGCAAACGCAATGCGCTTCGTCCCACCTGAAGACCGCGCCTTGTTCTGGAAGAAGTAGCGCACCTGCTCACCCTTACCCTGTCGATATGCAAGTTGTTCACGATATTCATCAATATCGATCGGTTTACGAGCCACACCGGTTTTCATTGCCATTTCAGCAACAGCCGGCGCTTCCCACAATAGCACCCGCGGGTCAAGCGGCGTCGGGATAATATACTCACGTCCGAACTTAATGCTCTCGCCGCCATATGCCCGAATGACCGAATCCGGCACATCTTCTTTTGCCAGCGCAGCCAGCGCCTTCGACGCCGCGAATTTCATCTCTTCATTGATCTGTCTCGCCCGCACATCCAGCGCGCCGCGGAAGATGAACGGGAAGCCCAACACGTTGTTAACCTGGTTGGCATAATCCGAACGTCCGGTCGCAATGATTACATCACTGCGCGCGGCTTTCGCCAATTCCGGTCTGATCTCCGGGTCAGGATTCGCCATCGCAAAGATGATCGGATCTCCCGCCATCGACTTCACCATATCCGGCGTCATCACATTTGCCACAGAGAGTCCGTAGAAAACGTCAGCGCCGCGCACAGCGTCCGCAAGCGTGCGGTGTCCTTTATCATCAACCGCCAGGAGGTCTTTGTACTTATTCATCCCTTCCTTGCGGCCTTTATACACCACACCCTTCGTGTCCACCAGCATGATATTCTCGCGCTTCACGCCCCACTTGATGGCAAGTTCTGCGCATGAGATCGCCGAAGCACCCGCACCTGAGATCACGATGCGAATATCTTCATGCTTCTTGCCGACGATTTCCAACGCATTCGCCAAACCAGCGGATGAAATGATCGCCGTGCCATGCTGATCATCATGGAAGACGGGAATATCCAACATCTTCTTGAGTTCTTCTTCGATGTAAAAACACTCAGGGGCTTTGATGTCTTCGAGATTGATCCCGCCAAACGTGGGCGAGATCGCTGCCACAACCTTGATGATCTCATCGGGGTCATGGGAGTTCAACTCAATATCGAACACGTCAATGTCGGCAAATTTCTTGAAGAGCACACCTTTGCCTTCCATCACTGGTTTGCTTGCCAGTGCGCCACGGTCTCCTAAACCCAAAATTGCCGTGCCATTCGAAATGACCGCCACCAAATTCCCCTTGGATGTGTATTCATAGGCATCGCTTGGATTCTTTTCAATTTCCAAAACCGGCTCAGCCACCCCTGGCGAATACGCCAGGCTCAAATCACGCTGGGTATCCATCGGTTTGGTGGGTACGACCGCAATTTTGCCGGGTTTACCCTTTAAACGATGATATTCGAGTGCATCTTCACGTGTAAACTTAGCCATACAGCCTCCTGAAATGTTGTAATGAAATCATTGCGGTGAATTATGGCACAAGAACTACAATTCACCTAGTTCCTTTTGTCATGTTTCAATATATATAACCCGCCTAATCAAAAATGCTACGTTAACAAATCCTTAAATTCCATGTATAATCAGGGCGTCCGCAAGGATCATACAAGACTATTTCTACCGTTCGCGGTTTGGCTGTACCCTATTTCTGGATATTTCGAGCAAGAACCTCCCCCGTTTTGGGAGTTATTCTGTGAAGTCAATGTAGGAAAAATTGAAGAACCACTGGACTTCGCCCCCCTTAACCTGTTCACCGCATGTGACTTAAGTCTCCGTCACGCGCTTTGACCCATCCTGCTACACGCTTCTTTCTGGACCCGGGTCCTGCTCAACCTACTCAGACATTTTCCACAGCCGAAACCGACCGGTCGGGTCTTTCGGCTGTGTTGTTTTTAACTCTGGAGTGTGATAGCTTGCTGTCACGGTTATGCAAAAGATAACTGCCTTAGTCGTTCAAAAGCGCAACCCTAACCGGGTGAACATCTACCTCGACGGGGAATATGCCTTCGGAGTAGCCCGCATCGTCGCCGCCTGGTTGAGAGTCGGCTTGGAGCTGGATGAAAAGAAAATTGAGCAGTTACAGGCTGAGGATGCGCATGAACGGGCATTCCAGCAGGCGATGTTATTTTTGAGTTATCGCGCCCGATCCGAATCTGAGATCCGCCAGAATCTGCGTAAGCACGAAATCCCAGAATCGGTCATTGACCTGACACTGGAAAAACTACGGCAGAACGGGCTCGCGAACGACAATGATTTTGCCCAGGCGTGGGTCGAAAACCGGAGCACATTCCGTCCACGCAGTCGTCGGATGTTGGCATTGGAACTTCGCCAAAAAGGACTCGACGACGAATCGATGCAGTCCGCGTTGAAAAACGTGAATGATGAACCACTCGCTTACGAAGCCGCTAGAAAACGGGCTAACAGATTCAAAGATCTGGAATGGAGCGAGTTTAGAAAAAAACTTTCCGAGTTCCTGGCAAGGCGCGGATTTTCCTACGCGGTGATCGCCCCGGTGGTCTCCCGCATTTGGAACGAAACGCACGATCAGGAACAACCTAATTTTGAAGAAGAGGATATCTTATGAATCCAATTGCACTGCTAGTAGATGTACTTGCCTTAGTGATAGGCGCTGCCGCCGGGTATTTTTTCCATCGTTACCAGGCAGAACAGATCAGAAAGAATAAACAGGAACGCGCTGATAACATTCTCAAAGGCGCCAACGAACAAGCTCGCCTGATCGAAAGTCAGTCGCGTGAGAACGCCACCAAGATCGTTCAAGCCGCTGAAGGCGAGATCAAAGAACGGCGCATCGAACTCAACAAGGAAACTGAAAGATTTGACAAGCGCCGCTCTGAACTCGATAGCCGCCTGGACAAACTCGAACAGCGCGAACAAGCTCTCAACAAACGCCAATCGCAAGTGGACAAGCGCGCCAACGATATGGATAAGATCTACGAAGAGCAGACCAAGAAACTTGAATTCGTCGCGCAGATGACGCAGGACGATGCTAAGAAGGAACTCTTCGCGTTGGTTGAAAAAGAAGCTCGCGGCGATATGGCGCGCATTATCCGTCAGATCGAAGCGGAAGCCCGTGAAGAAGGCGAAAAGCGCGCCCGCAAATTGATTGCCGATGCGATCCAACGTGTCGCTTCGGAGCATGTGGCGGAAGTCACACGTGCGGTTGTGCTCCTGCCGAGCGAGGAAATGAAGGGACGCATCGTCGGACGCAACGGGCGCAATATCAAAGCCTTCGAGCAAGCCGCGGGTGTGGATGTGATCGTGGACGATACCCCCGATTCCGTCACTGTCTCCTGCTTCGACTCGGTCCGCCGCGAGATTGGTCGCCGCGCTCTGGCAAAGCTAATCCTCGATGGGCGCATCCACCCTGCTCACATCGAAAAAGTCGTAGAAGATGAAACCAAAGCGGTTGAGAAGATCATCAACGAAGCCGGTGAACAAGCCGCCTATGATGCAAATGTTTCCGGCATCCATCCTGAAGTTCTGCGCATGATGGGTCGGCTCAAGTTCCGCACATCGTATGGGCAGAACCAACTCGCGCACGCCGTGGAAGTTTCAAAACTGGCTGGCATTCTCGCCGCAGAAATCGGCGCGAACATCGAACTTTCCAAAATGGGCGGCTTCCTGCACGATGTTGGCAAAGCCATGGATCATAATCAGGAAGGCACGCACGCCATGCTCGGCGCGGAGTTCTGCAAACGCTATGGCGTCAATGCCAAGGTCGTGAATGCGATCGCATCTCATCACCATGAAATTGATCAGGAATCTGTAGAAGCCGTTATCGCTGAAGCGGCAGATGCCATTTCTGGCGCACGCCCTGGTGCACGCCGCGAAGATCTCGAAGCGTACATCAAACGTATTCGTAATCTCGAAGAACTCTCCCTCTCTTTCGAGGGTGTGCAACAAGCCTTTGCTATTCAAGCTGGGCGCGAGGTCCGCGTGATCGTCAAGCCTGAAAATATTGATGATCTTTCCTCCGCACGGCTCGCTCGTGATATTGCCAAAAAGATCGAAGAGACCATGCAGTATCCGGGTCAGATCAAGGTCACGGTTATCCGTGAAACCCGTTCGACTGAATTTGCGAAATAGACGTACACAGAAACAAAAGGGCATCTCACAAGGATGCCCTTTTTGTTTCTCACTGAGGGGTAGATAAAAGCCATTCGAAACGATGAGCAATCTCAAGTCTACATTGAGGCGCGACTGTTTTCTCCAAAAAAAGCTGAATGTGTGTGAGCTATGGAAAATCATCCCATATTACCTATACGGGTCATCTGTCACCCATTTGGTATCTCCACTGTTAATATCCTATTAACAGATTTTTTAAGAGAAGCGTTGCTTGACTTTCATGGATGGTTGTGAAATAATGTAAACGGTTACAGTAACCGTTTACATGACAACCATGAGCCGACGATCTTCCTCTGTCACGATCCGAGATGTTGCCCGAAAAGCGGGCGTTTCCGTTGCCACTGTAAGCCGTTACATCAACCAAAATGCGAATGTATCGCCCGAAGTTTCAGAACGTTTGGGGCTGGTACTGAGCGAAATGAAGTACGTGCCGCACGCCGCCGCACGCAATCTGGCAAGCCGGAAAACCCGTGTTATCGGACTTTTACTGAACAATTTGCACAATGACTTCTTCGTCCCGCTTTTGAATGGCGTGGAAGCGGTTGTACGAAAAAGAGGCTATAACCTGATCATTGCGACCTATCATGCTGACAGCCGCACCGAAATGCCGCCCCCCATCGGGCCTCATAATACCGATGGCTTGCTTGTTTTTTCGGATGGTCTTTTTGATGAAGACTTGGTGAATTTATCTGCCATCGGCTTCCCAATGGTTTTGGTTCACCGCACCCCTCCCCCTGATTTAAAAATCCCCAGTGTTACTGTTGAAAATAAAGAAATCACCCATAAATTGATCGAGCATCTGATCAAAGACCACGGCAAACGCCGGATTCTATTTATGCGCGGACCTGTTCACCAGGAAGATTCGATCCATCGCGAAGCAGGATATATATCTGCACTGCAGGCAAATGGAATTGCTTTCGATGAAAACCTAATCCTCAACGGAGATTACGAACGAGATATTGCCTATCAAGCCGTGAGCAAATTTCTCGAGAACGGTAAGCACGTTGAGTTTGATGCTGTGTTTACAGGTGATGACGATGCCGCCATTGGTGTCCTGCGGGCGTTACATCAGTTCGGCTACCAGATCCCTGAAAGGATCGCAGTGATTGGGTTTGATGACCTTGGCTTTGCTCCTTTTTTGAACCCACCCTTAACGACAGTGCGAGCCCCCACCGAAGCAGTCGGAAGAATAGCTACTGAAAGATTATTCGATCTGCTAGACAACCAAACATCAGATGAAGTTACAATGCTCTCTACGGAGATCATTTTTCGCCGCTCATGTGGCTGTAACAACTGAGCGCAAATCCATTGAAAAGGAGGTGAGACCCTTCACCAAAATAATAATCATCACTATGTGTTCAGTAACTGTCGAATCAAAAATTTAGTAGGAGAAAACTCACCATGAAGAAAATTTTGTACGTAATGTCTCTCTTGATCATCGCCTCGATGGTCTTGGCCGCTTGCGGTAGCGCTGCTACCCCCGCTGCGACCCAAGCCCCCGCCGCGACTGATGCCCCTGTAGTAAATGCACCAACCGATACTCCCGCCGCACCCGCTGCAACCGAAGCGCCGACTGTTGTTCCCCCGACGCCCACTTTGACTCCATATCCCGTTGCGGATTGTCAAGCTGGCAAGACCTGTATCCGCTGGTTCGTTGGTCTTGGCACCGGCACAAATGTTGAACAGATCGCGGTACAAGAAGAAGTTGTGAAAGACTTCAATGCCTCACAGGACAAGATCCAGCTCATTTTGGAAATCATCCCCAACAACAGCAGCACTAACGATATCCTTTCAACCGAGTTTGCTTCTGGCAATGGCCCTGATATCATTGGTCCAGTAGGTTGGGCTGGTTCCAGCGCCTTCTATGGTCAATGGCTCGACATCAGCCCGCAGATCGCTTCCTCTGGTTTCGATACATCCATCTTCGACCCCGCTTTGGTCAAGTTCTACCAGACCGAAGAAGGCCAGGTTGGTCTGCCTTTCGCTGTATTCCCCGGTGGTGTCTATTACATCCCAGCGATGTTCGATGAAGCTGGACTCAAGTATCCACCCTCGAAGTATGGTGATAAGTACGAGCTCGATGGCAAGATGGTCGATTGGAACTACGACACCATGACCGAAGTTGCCAAGCGCTTGACAGTGGACGTCAACGGCAAAGACGCCAGCCAGGATGGCTTTGATGCCACCAAGATCGTG
Organism: Chloroflexota bacterium; assembly: GCA_040006635.1. GTDB lineage: Bacteria > Chloroflexota > Anaerolineae > Anaerolineales > Villigracilaceae > Defluviilinea. Next base: position 25,423 of record JBDTWO010000008.1, on the reverse strand, counting down.
CAAGTTGGTTATGCTCCGCAGTTCCAATCCATTCAATCGGTTGGCACCTTCTACGGCGGCGCTCAGAAGATCTACAGCGGCGATGCAATTGGCAACTTCAAGTCTGAACTTGATGGTTGGAAACCCGCCTTCCAATGGTACTATGATGGCATGTGGGGCAAACAACCCTATATCGCCAATGGACCTTTGGGGAGCTCAGCTGAATTTGGCGCTGGCAACCCGTTTAACTCTGGCAAGGTCGCCATGGCTCTAACCCAGACCTGGTATACCTGCTGTTTGGGTAACCTGGTCGAAAGTGGGGCTCAATTCCAGATCGGCATTCAACCGATGGGTTCTGATGGCAAGGTTCATGGTCGCCTCGATGCAGACACCTTCCGCATTTGGAAGGGCAGCAAGAATCCCGATGCAGCCTTTACCGTTCTGGCTTACCTGCTCACCACTGGCGCAGATAAACTGCTGCCTGTGTACGGCGCTATGCCTGCAGTCGCTTCCAAGACTCAAGCGTTCTTTGACGCAAAGATTAAACAGTATCCGTTCGTGACCAAGGAAAGTTGGGATGTCTTTGTACAAGGTCTCGGCTACCCCGATACCCCCAGCGCAGAACAATATCTACCGAACTACATTAAAGCCAACCTACGTTTGGGAACCTTCTATACTTTGTTGCAAAACACTTCACCCGATAAGTTCAATTTCGATACCGAATACCAAAATTTGGTTAATGATTTGAACACAATTTATAATACAAAGTAGTTGGTCTGAAACTTGGATGGCTGGCTTTAAAAAGCCAGCCATCCAAGTCATCATTACATTGGAGCTCCCCCATGTTTGAATATCTGAATAAAAGGCAAAAGCTTCCTTCAATAACTTCTTATCGCAGCCTCTCTCCTATAGCACGCCGGGAGATGCGGAATGGTCTGATTTTCCTTACTCCCTGGATTGTGGGCTTTCTGGCATTCACTTTATTACCCACTCTAGCGACTTTGCTCTTTAGCTTTTTAGATCGAAAAGTGACTGATTCCATATTAGCCACGCCTCACTTTGTCGGCATTGCCAACTTTAAACAGCTTGTGACGGATCCGCAAATTTGGAGCACCGGTGCAACCCCGGGTTCTTTATGGGTAACGGTCAGGTTCGCTCTGATCGCCCTACCTATAGGTATCTTTTTTCCCCTTGGCATAGCGCTCCTCATGAATAACCCAAACCTTAAGGGGCAAAACTTTTTCCGATCCCTGTTTTATATGCCTTATATCGTCCCCTTTGTGGCCGCCATTTATTTATGGCTTGGCATGTTGAACCCGGCATCCGGCTGGATCAATCGTGTCCTGGCTTGGTTAGGTGTTGCTAATGCAAATCTGCCCCTTTGGACCAATGGCACAAGTCTGCTTACCGGTGTGTACCCTGCTTATGTGATCATAGGGATTTGGGGTCTTGGCAATGCCATGCTGATCTTTCTTTCTGGATTACAAGGGGTTCCAACCGAACTATACGATGCCGCCAAAGTAGACGGCGCGAATAGCTGGCAGACTTTCTGGAATATCACCTTCCCCATGATTTCTCCAGTTGTATTCTATAACTTGGTACTTGGTTTGGTGGGTATATTCCAATACTTCCAATTGCCGCTGGTGATTAATCAAGGGAACGGACTTCCCGGGGGATGGACAATGTTCTACAACCTGTACTTATATAGAACCTTTTTCACCTACCAGAACATGGGCTATGGCTCAAGCATGGCTTGGTTCCTTTTTCTGGTCATTTTATTAGTGACAATCGTTTTGTTCAGCACCGCAAAATACTGGGTCTACTATGCTGGCGAATCTCGTTAAGGAGGCGGCAAGATGAATAAGTTAATGAAAAACAAGAAACTTTTCAAAGGTGTCAACGTGCTTTTCGTCACAGTATTAACGACTGCGATCCTGGCGATTTACCTGGCACCGTTCCTGTTCATGGTATTCACTTCGTTGAAAACACCAACGCAAATAGCCCAGCTGGGTTCACCGATTTGGCCCGCAAAGCCAGCGGCCTATAGCTATAAAGGCGCCGATCTTGAAGTTTATAAAGTACCTGCAGCAACTTGTGCGGGCTCAAACCCCAACGATAAATCTATTAAGAATTTGGCAGCAGTTAAAAAAGGGCGACAGGAAACCACCTTTGTTGACCCAGCCAATGCGGCAGCCGGTGAGTTTACCTGCAAAGTTTCCTGGCGCGCGCTAGATCGTCCGTGGAGTTGGGCCCCCCAATGGGCGAATTATAGCGAAGCTTGGAAAGCCATCGATTTTCCCAATTTGATGGGGAATACTACGTACTATGCCATTATGTCCGAGATTGGCGTGTTGCTTTCCTGCACATTGGTAGCCTTTGGTTTTTCACGCTTCCGCTTCCCCGGCCGGGATTTTCTTTTCACCATCTTGATTGCCACGATTTTCCTGCCAGCTTTTGTGACTCTCATCCCAACCTATTATGTCTTTCAAAAACTAGGCTGGGTGGGTACATGGCTGCCGCTGATTGTTCCCACATTCTTCGCGAATGCCTATGATGTTTTCCTGTTGCGCCAGTTTTTTATGACATTGCCGCGTGAATTGGACGAGGCCGCCATGATCGACGGTGCAGGTCCGTTGCGAGTTTTATGGTCGATCATTATTCCGCAGTCATACCCGGTATTGATGGCTGTCACTGTCTTCCATATCGTTTTTGCCTGGAATGATTACTTTGGTCCCCTAATCTATCTCTCCACCAACCGCCAAGCCTGGCCCATCTCCGTGGCGCTCCCGACCTTTAATGGCTTGTATAACACCGAGCCTCAATTAATTCAAGCCGCCTCTCTCATGGCTATGCTTCTGCCATTGATCTTGTTCGTTATAGCTCAGCGCTTCTTCGTTCAGGGTATTGTCATTACTGGAGTTGATAAATAAATGTCAGGAGGGAAAAGAGTCAGCATTGGGCTGACTCTTTTTTTCCATTTCATGATCATGCTGGCATTATTGGGATGTCAGGCACAAGCAGTAATCAATATCCCAACCATTACACCGAGCCCAGCCCCGACAGCGACTCCTGTTCCTCCTAAAAATGTATTATGGGTCGATACCACGCGCGACCTAGGCTTGATAAGCAAACACACTCTTGGCGGCAACCATGGTCCGTGGTCAGAATTCAGTTTGGATGCATTTCAAAAAACTATTGATTTAGGCGTTACGTTTATCCGCTGGCCCGGAGGCAATTGGGGCGACCGGAATGATATTCGCACTCTAATGATCGACACCTACATAGGTGAGGTGCGGAAAATTGGCGCAGAGCCAAGTATTTCTGTGCGCGTGCCAGGCGGTTCTCCAGGCAGAGCAGCAGAGCTTGTTCGTTATGTCAATATAACCAAAGGCTACGGTGTAAAGTATTGGAATATCGGCAACGAGCCCAACCTATACGACAATGATCCAGCTCTAAACAATGACGTAAAATGGACTCCCCAACTTTATGCCAAAGTTTGGCGTGAATTTGCCACTGCGATGAGGGCCGTGGATCCCACCATCCTGTTCTACGGACCCGATATCAGTCAGTTCATCGGGGATTCTACAGCCGCTCCCACTGAAGGCGATGCGCTCGATTACCTGAAAGAATTCCTCAGAGTCGATGGCGACATGGTGAATATTGTCACCGTTCATCGTTACCCTTTTCCGACTTGCTCGAATTGCGGCAATCCAACCTGGGTGCAACTACGCGACAACACCGCCGAGTGGGACAATACTCTGCCTAACCTGCGGCGAATTATAAAAGAGATCACCGGAAAAGAATTGCCTGTGGGTGTGACTGAATACAACTCCAACTATTCAAACGCCGTAGGCGCGGATACTTCGCCGGATTCTTTTTACAACGCACTTTGGTTGGCTGATGTGTATGGTCGTCTCGTGCGCCAGCGTCCTGAGATGCTTGCCTACTGGCTGCTAAAAAATAACGATGGAGGGGCGGGCTTGCTAACATCCTTCGATGTGCGCCCCAGTTACTACTCCTTTGTCATGTGGAAGAAATTCGGCAATCACTTGTTGGCAGCCAGCTCTGATACTCAATACACTTCAGTCTACGCTTCAAAAACTGAAGACGGTACTGTTACTGTCATGTTGGTGAACCTCAATGACAAGGAAGTTCAAAAGCCTTTGCAATTAAATGGCGGCGACCAGCTCAAATTGGAGCAGGCTTTCCTATTTGATGCCAAACATAATGCAGAGCCGATTACACCACCCAAATATACAAATAACGGCGCTGTTACGTTACCTGCCGAGTCCGTCATGCTTTTGATTTTCCATTAATCTTTTTAGGAGAACGATATGTTAAAAGTTACTGTCATCGGCGGTGGTTCGACCTACACACCCGAACTCGTCAATGGGTTTCTTACGCGCCTGAGTCAATTTCCCATCACTGAACTTTGGTTGATGGATATTGACGAAGAGCGGCTCAACATTGTCGGCAAGTTCGCTCAACGCATGGTGGAGGCAAAGGGTTCGCCCTTCAAGGTGATCCTTTCCACCAATCAGCGCGAATCGATCACAGACGCATCCTATGTAACGACGCAACTACGTGTCGGTCACATGGAAGCGCGCCGCCGTGACGAATACCTCGGTCTCCGCCATGGCTTGATCGGACAGGAAACTACCGGCATCGGCGGCATGGCAAAGGCGTTACGCACCATCCCGGTCATTTTAAGTATTGCCCGGGATATCAAAGAAGTTGCCAGGCCCGGCACCATGCTGGTCAACTTCACAAACCCCGCAGGACTCGTAACGCAAGCATTAAGCAAGTATGCACCTGATGTTCCCGCCGTGGGCGTGTGTAACGTTCCGATCACGACCAAGATGCATATCATCGAAGGTCTCGAAAAAGCCACCGGCAAAAAGATCGACCCCGATCATACAGAACTCAAGACCTTGGGACTCAATCATCTCTCCTGGCACCGCGGCTTTACCATTGACGGCGAAGATGTCTGGCCCCAAGTCATTCAAGGCTTTATCGAAGATCTCAAAAAAGAAGAACACCCTGAATGGGATCCGCGCACAATCGAAGTGCTGCGCATGATACCCAATTACTACCTGCAATATTTCTATCACACCGATAAGAAATTGAAAGCGCAGGAGCAGTGGCCCCCTTCACGTGCCGAAGAAGTCATCGAGATCGAAAAGGACTTGTTGCGCGAATACGCCGACCCGAATCTCAACGAACCACCTGCGGATTTGATGAAGCGCGGCGGCGCCTACTACTCGACAGTTGCCACACAACTATTGAACGCTCACTACAACGACCTGGGTGAGACGCACGTGGTGAACATCAAGAATAACGGCGCAGTCAAGGAATGGCCCGCGGAGTGGGTGTTGGAAATTCCATCCACCGTCAAGAAGAGCGGTATCACGCCCATCCCCACTGAGCCGTTGCCACAATCTCAATTCGGGTTGATCGCAGCGGTCAAGTCCTACGAACTATTGACCGTCGAAGCCGCCGTACATGGCGATCGTGAAGCCGCCTATCAAGCATTGCTGGCGAATCCCATCGGTCCGAAAGCAGATAAGATTCAGGCAGTGCTCGACGATATGCTCGAAACGCACAAAGAACATCTGCCCCAATTCTGGAAATAACCTGACACATCAGGGGCGACCCCAACCGGTCGCCCCTTTTCTTACTACATATCACTCTGAGGGAGTGTTCGCTGCAACCGAAGAGTCTCGTTCAAAGTTTTTAACATAAATCCTATGCAATACTACCTCGGCGCCGACCTCGGCGCAACCAAAACCCACACCCTCATCGTTGATGAAACCGGCAATGCGCTGGGCTTCGGCGAAAGCGGACCCGGCAACAACGAAACCGTCGGCTACGATGGCATGTATGTCGCCATGCGTGATGCGCTGGATCAGGCACTGCACGCTTCAGGCTTGAAAAAGGCTGATATCGCCGGAGCAGGCTTCGGCGTGGCTGGATACGATTGGACGTCCGAGTTTAAGATCACCGCTGAAACCATCGAACGTCTCGGTTTGAACGCGCCTTATAAATTCGTCAACGATAGCGTACCCGGCTTGGTTGCCGGTGCGGAAGAAGGCTGGGGCGTGGTTGTGGTTTCAGGGACTGGCTGCAATTGCCGCGGCTGGGACCGTGAACACAAACGTGAGGGGCGCGTCACCGGCCATGGCGTATCGATGGGCGAAGGCGCGGGCGGCACCGAATTGATATACCGCGCCATGCAATTGGTCGGCTACGCCTGGAGCAAACGCGGACCAGCGACCAAACTGGCTGACGCGCTCATTGAATATGCAGGCGCGAAAGACCTGACCGATCTGATTCGCGGTTACACAACCAATGAATATCAAATTGGCGCTGAAGCCGCGCCGCTCGTGTTTCAAGTGGCAGCAGCGGGCGATCAAGTTGCGCGTGAGCTGATCCATTGGGCGGGTTGTGAAATTGGCGAAATGGCGAACGCCGTCATCCGCCAATTGGAATTTGAGAATCTGGCGTTCGATGTTGTGATGACCGGCAGTATGTTCGAAGGTGGAGCCATGCTGATCGAACCGCTGCGCGCGACCATTCATAAACTTGCACCCCAAGCGCGGCTGGTTCGGCTGAACGCACCGCCGGTGCTTGGCGCGGTGTTGCTCGGCATGGAAGCAGGCGGCTTACCAGTGACCCCTGTCATCCGCAAAACAATGGCAGACACCATATCTTTGATTAGAAACAATGTAGTGAGGCAGCCATGACCACCATAGAATTTTCCCTGATCCCCGATACCGAGTCAGATTTTCAAACCATTGAACGGTTGATGTCTGATTTCAAACGCGAGACCGGTGTTGACGTTAATCTCAAACGCATGGAATGGGGCAATGCCTGGCAGCAACTCATCGGCATCGCCACCCAGGGACACGGCGCCGATATTTCACACGTTGGCTCCACCTGGGTCAGCAGTCTCATGACGATGAATGCTGTCCGCCCGCTCCCCAATCATCTCATCTCCAAAATCGGCAGTGAGCAAGCCTTTGTACATTCCACCTGGACCAACGTCACATCCGAGGAAGATCGCAATGTCTATGGCATTCCGCTTAGTTCCTATGTCTATATTGTTGCATACCGCAAAGACCTGCTTGCCAAAGCCGGTTTGAATCCCAATTCTGCCTTCGCAACTCCGCGTGCGCTGGAAGAAAGCGTCCAAAAACTGACTGGACTAAAAGCCGTTGATACCCCTTGGCTCATGCCGGTCGTGCCGCACCCTTTCAACGATCTCGTCCACATGGCGGCTTCCTGGATCTGGAGCTCGGGCGGTCACATTATGGATAACCGCGGCAAGCAGGTAGTCTTCAATTCACCTGCTGCGCTCGCCGGTTTAAAATCCTTCCTCGGCTTATTGCGCAATGTGCCGAACCCCGGCTACCTCGGCTCCGATGAATGTATGCAAGCGCTGCTCCAGGGCAAAGCCGCGGCGGTGATCACCGATGCGCGCGCCCTCGTAACAGCCATCCAAAACAAAGCCTCCAATGTTGAAAACATTGGCGCAGCCAGCCTCATGAGCATTCCCTGGTCCGGTGGCGGCAGCATCGTCGTATGGCGTCATACACATGGTTACCCTGATCGGCTGGAAGCCTCTTATAAACTTGCCGAGTTTCTCACCCGCAAACAAACCATGCTTGAGTTGGCAAACAATTCCTACACCATGCCCTCCCGCACCGACGCGCTCGATGAACTCTTCCCACCCGATCACGCACTGCGCCCTGTTATGCTCCAGCTCATTTCAACGGGGCGTTCCTACCGCCCCATCGCGCTTTGGCATCGCATCGAACATCAATTTGGTGTCGAACTCGGCGCCGTAGCAAAAGAGCTCATGCAAAATCCCAACGCCGATCTTGACTCAACCGTGACGCGCGCCATGGACTCACTTGCCGAACGCCTGAACTTAACGCTGGGATAAAATGCGCCGCCTCTTTCCAAGCCTGTGCCTGCTCGCTGTACTATTCGCCTCGTGCGCAGCCCCGGCGACTCCCAGCGTGCCAACTGAAACGGCAACATCACTTCCAGCCACAGCGACAATGACTCCCGCCCCTCCGCCCTTCCGCATCATCGCCTACGCCACCGATAGCATCATCGAAAACCTGATCCCATACGACAAGTTGACTCACATCAACTACTCCTTCCTCACCCCCAAAGATGACGGGACCTTTAATTCCATCGTCAATGGCTGGAAGTTGAAAAAGATCGTTGAAAACGGACACAAACATAACGTGCGGGTGCTCATCTCTGTCGGCGGCTGGGGCTGGGATGCGCAATTCGAAACCGTAGCCGCCAGCCCTGAGTTAAGAAGCGCCTTCGTCAAAAACCTCAAAGTCTTCGTAGACGAATATCAACTCGACGGCGCAGACATCGATTGGGAATATCCCGATGCGGGTCAGTCATCGCAAAATTTTCTGGCGCTGATCACAGAATTACGCACCGCCATGCCCGCTAAATTATTGACCACCGCTGTCGTTTCATACGGCGAGAATAGCACCGGAATTTCACCGGAAGCCATCGCACTTTTAGATTTCGTCAACGTGATGACCTATGACGGACCCGACCATGGCACCATGAAGCAATTCGAACAGGGACTTGCCTTCTGGACCGCACGCGGCTTGCCCAAAGAAAAGATCGTCATGGGCGTACCTTTTTATGGCGATCCGAATTTGCCCTACTTCAAGATTGTCGCCGAAGATCCAACCGCCGCGCAAACGGATACATTTAATTATTTTGGTAAAACCTATCAATATAACGGCATTCCGACGATCCAAGCCAAAACCAAACTCGCCATGGATCAAGCCAGCGGCATCATGTTCTGGACGTTGGACTTCGATGCGCAGGGCGAGCTTTCGTTGGTGAACGCAATTTATCAAACTGCACATCAATAGCCATAATAACCATGTCATTCTGAGGGAGCGCTCGTTGCGACCGAAGAATCTCCGACACACCATCATTTTACGCATTACGTAGTACGTGTTACGTATTGCGTAACGAACAGGAAACTAAACACCATGACCCAACCATTCACCCTCGGCGTAAACTACTGGCCCCGCAAAAAAGCCATGTACTGGTGGAGCAACTTCGACAGCGGCGAAGTACGCGAAGAATTTGCGATCATCAAAGAGATCGGCATGAACGTGGTGCGCTTGTTTTTGTTGTGGGACGATTTTCAACCCGACCCCACCAGCGTTGCCAAAGATAAACTGGATAATCTTGTAAAGGTCGCCGATATCGCCGCCGAATACAGACTCGGACTCGACATTACGTTCTTCACCGGTCACATGAGCGGACCGAACTGGAGTCCACGCTGGTTGTTGGGTGGTCCGCTTCCGCCATCAGCACATCAACATTGGCTGCGTGATGTGGTGAGTAATGGCAAGATCACCAAAGAAGGCTATCGCAACATGTTCCATGATGAGATGGCTCTGAATGCGGAGCGCTTGTTATTGAGCACAGTTGTCAACGCGCTCAAAGATCATCCCGCGGTCTGGATGTGGAACCTCGGCAACGAACCAGATTTATTCGCGTGGCCCAATTCATCCGATGATGGCGCGGCGTGGGTCAAGGAAATGGTCGGGTTGATCAAAACCATTGACCCCAAGCATCCCGTCACGATCGGTCTGCACGGTGATGGACTGCACCGCGATAACGGTCTGCGCATCGATAAAGTCTACGCTCACACCGACGTCGCAGTGATGCATTCGTATCCCATGTACACACCCTGGGCGCGTAAGCCGCTTGACCCAGATTTTGTCCCATTTACCTGTGCGTTGACTTCTGCATTAAGCGGCAAGCCAGTCTTGATGGAAGAATTCGGCGGCTGCACCGCCCTGCCCGGCGAAGCGACCTATGCCTGGAAATGGGTCGAGACCAACGGGCGCGACCATGAACAATTCATGGCAAGCGAAGAAGACTTCGCCGAATTTCTGAGCCTGACGATTCCTAAATTACAAGACAGCGGCGCGACCGGCGCGATGTTATGGTGCTATACGGACTACGTCCCTGAGTTGTGGGATCTGCCGCCCTGCCAGAACGCCCGCCATGAACGCTTCTTCGGTTTGGTAAGACCAGACGGCTCACTGAAGCCGCACGCTAAAGTCATTCAGGAATTTGCAAAGACCAAGCCGCAAGTGAAACCGATTCCTGAATATGCAAAACTCACTGTCAACTCAGATGAGTTCTACAAGGAACCACTTGGTTATCTGATCGATCTGTATCAACAATATTTGAAAGGAGTTGAAAATGCCTAAACGTCTCATCATTAATTCAGACGACTACGGACGCACGCCCGATATTTCGCGCGGCATCCGCGAAGCACATTTGAACGGCGTAGTGACATCCACTACCTGCATGATGAATATCTCTACAACAGCGGAAGATGTCAAAGTGGCTGTGCAGGAAACACCCAGGCTCGGGATGGGAGTCCACCTTGTGTTGACAATGGGCAAGCCCATCTTAAAGCGCGAAGCGGTTTCATCCATCGTGGATGCAAACGGCAACCACTTCAAATACGATCCGTTCATCGCCAACATCCCCAATCTCAAGATGGAAGAAGTCAAAGCGGAATGGCGCGCGCAGATCGAAGCCTTCATCACAGCCGCCGGGCGCAAACCGGATCATCTCGATTCGCATCACCATTCATCCTTTTTCTCGCCCGAACTTTTCCGCGGCATGTTGGAACTCGCAAAAGAATATGACTGCCCGATCCGCAACCCGATCGCGTATGGCGAGAATCCCACCGCGGGCATGCCTTCTTTTGCCGACCCGATGAGCGAACATGCGCCGCGCTTGATGCAGGAATTCAATGCCCGCAGCACGGATTCGATCTTCGTCAATTTTTATGATGATGGCGCGACCCATGAGAACCTACTCGATATCCTCAGCAAACTAGAGGATGGATTGTCTTATGAGCTCATGTGCCACCCCGGCTACGTGGACGATGCCTTCGCCAAAGAATCGGTCTACAACTTTCAGCGTGAACGCGAGTTGAAAATTCTCACTGACCCCGCCGTCAAGCAGGCGATTGCGTCGCACGGGATCGAGCTCACTACGTTTGGCAATCTATAACTGCTTTCTGATCACTGATTACTGATCACTACTTAACCATATCCTTTCGGAGGAACCATGTCTCGTATTGATGATCTGCTCAAAGAAATGACCCTTGAAGAAAAAATATCCATGCTCGCCGGTGCAGACTTGTGGCACAGCGTGGGCATACCGCGGCTCGGCATCCCGCAATTCAAAACCACCGACGGACCCAACGGCGCGCGCGGCGCCTGGGGAAGTATGTCAACTCCCTCGGTTGCCACACCCGTTGGCATCGCCCTCGGCGCAACGTGGAATCCTGAACTCGTCGAAAAAGTGGGTAACGTCTTAGCCGATGAACTCGAAGCCAAGAGCGCGCACATCCTGCTCGCCCCCACTGTCAACATCCATCGCACACCGATCGCGGGACGTAACTTCGAATGTTATTCCGAAGATCCATTCCTCAGCGGCATGTTAGCGGCGGCATACATCAAAGGGATCCAGGATAAAGGCAAAGGTGCCTGCATCAAACACTTTGTCGCCAACGATCAGGAATACGAACGCTTCTCCATGAGTTCCGAAGTGGATGAACGCACCCTCAGAGAAATTTACCTCGAACCGTTCCGCCTTGCGATCCGCAAATCGAATCCGTGGGCGGTGATGTCGGCCTACAACCGCATCAACGGCACCTACGCCGCCGAGAACGATCACACCCTGCTGGATATTCTCAAAGGTGAGTGGGGCTATGAAGGCATCGTGATGTCCGATTGGTTCGGCACATATGATAAAGAAACTCCCCACAGCGGGCTTGATCTTGAAATGCCCGGCGAGGCGCGCTGGATGTCTGAAGAGATCGTCAAACGCGCGCTCGATGACGGTCCATTGACCGAAGCAGCGCTCGATGACAAGGTCCGGCGTTTGCTCAATGTTTCCGAAAAGGCGGGGCTCTTCGGTAAATCCGAACCCAAGCTGGAGCGCGGCGAAAACAAACCTGAGCACCGCAAGATCATCCGCGAGGCGGCGCGTGAAGCCATCGTGCTCCTCAAGAACGACGGCACCCTGCCGCTCAAGAAAGTCAGATCGATCGCGGTCATTGGTCCATACGCCAATGCAGTGCAGATCCTCGGCGGTGGCAGTTCATCGGTCACACCGCATTATGTGGTGACACCGTTCGAAGGCATCAAGAATCGTGCGGGCAAGAAAATTAAAGTGGACACCGTGCCCGGCTGCCACATCTACAAAAATCTGCCTGCTCCGGCTCCCGAAACTTTATCCACCGAAGATGGACGCCTCGGACTCAGCCTGAACCTGTTCAATGGCACCGAATGTGCTGGTGCCCCGGTTTATTCTGAAGTGACCCCGCATGTTCAGCATGGCTGGTTTCATTACTCAGTTCCCAATGTGAATCAATCAGAGTTTTCCATGCGCATGGAAGGCTTCTTCAAGCCGAAAGAATCTGGCACTCATACATTGGGATTGAATAGCGTTGGTTGGTGCAAACTATATCTCGATGAAAAATTGATCATCGATCACAGTTCCGACTCAGATATGGGCAAACAAGTTATTGCCGAAGTAGAACTCAAAGGCGGTAAAGCCTATCCCATCAAAGTGGAATATTACTGGAAAGGTAATCCGCGCTGGCGTTCGGTAGGGATCGGTCATCAACCGCCGGAACCGCTCGACTTGATCGCTGAAGCCGTCAAACTCGCGAAGAAGTCGGATGTCGTTGTGATCGTCGCTGGCTTGAACGGCGAATGGGAAACCGAAGGCGCCGACCGCGTGGATATGAAACTGCCCGGCGCACAGGATGAACTCATTAAGAAAGTTGCCAAAGCCAATAAGAACACCATCGTGGTGCTGAATGTTGGTTCCGCCGTCGAAATGCCGTGGCTCGACAAAGTGCCTGCCGTGCTGCAACTTTGGTACGACAGCCAGGAACAGGGTAATGCGCTCGCCGATATTTTGTTCGGCGATGTCAACCCGTCTGGTAAATTACCCACTACCTTCCCCGTCCGTTTGGAAGACAACCCGGCTTATATCAATTACCCGGGCGAGAACGGCAAGGTTCGTTATGGTGAAGGCATCTTCGTAGGTTATCGCTATTACGAAAAGAAAAATATCGCGCCGCTCTTCCCCTTCGGTCACGGGCTCTCCTACACCAAATTCAAATACAGCAATTTGAAATTGAGCGCCGCGTCCATCACGCCGAACGATACGCTCAAAGTCAAAGTGGATGTGACCAACACTGGCAAGGTCGCGGGCAAGGAAATTGTGCAGCTTTACGTGCGCGATGTGAAGTCCACGTTTGCGCGCCCTGAGAAGGAACTCAAAGCCTTCGATAAGATCGAACTCAAACCGAAGCAAGCAAAAACTGTGACGTTCACACTCGACCGCGAAGCTTTTTGGTATTTCGATACGGTCAGGAACGCCTGGAGCACGGAATCAGGCGAGTTTGAGATCCTCGTAGGCGGATCAAGCCGTGATGTAAGTGAGAAGCGCAGCGTCATGCTTGAACCCGAGCCGCGCGGTTCGCGCTTCCATACCGGTCTCACCGTCAAAACTTTGCTTGATAATCCCGAGAGCCGGGCTGTGGTCACGAAATTTGCAGGCGGATTCCTGTTGATGGCTGACATGAGCATGGCTGTCGATATGACCCTCGATCAAATTGCATCCAATCATCCAAACTTTGTATCGCAGGAACTGCTGGCTCAAATCGAAAAAGAATTGGCTAAAATTCCATGAACAAGACTGCCCTGCGAAATATCATTTTTATATGGCTGGCCTGGGTCATCATCATTCCAAGCTATCAATGGATCGTAACGACCCGCCTTAGCATCAAACATCCTGATTTGGCTGTGGCGTGGTCGAAAACCGAGACTCTGCCCTCGAGCAATAATGGCAAGATCTATTTGCTCGAGCCATTCATGAATCGGCAAGTGGCATGGGATTCAGAATATTATGTTGGCATCGCAGTGGGCGGCTATAACGACCCTGCCGCTGGGACAGCCTTCAACCCAAAAACCGGGCAAGCAGTGATCAAGAATTATTCCTTCTTTCCGCTATATCCATATGTAATGCGGATATTCGCGCTGCCGCTCAAGTTGTTCAAACTAAACCCCATTGCAGCGGCAAGCCTGGCAGGCGTTATTGTCGCGGTGCTTGGCACGCTGGTTGGCTTGATCGCTTTATGGGATATCACTCGACCATATTTCGATGAAGAGACCTCTGAGCGCGCTATCTTTTATGCGCTTATCTTCCCCACTTCATTTTTCTTTGCGATGGTGTATACGGAAGGTTTGTTTATTGGTCTCGCGTTTAGCACACTGGCGCTCTCCAAACGCGGACATTGGGCGTGGGCATCTGTGCTGGCGTTTTTTGCCGCCTGGACGCGCGCGCAAGGTGCGGCGTTGGTTGTGCCATTGATCACTTTCTGGTTGATGCAAATCAATTGGCGCGAATCTATAAAGCCACAACTAACATGGCAATGGTTCTTGCGTAGCGCACTGGCACTGCTGCCAATAGCCGCTTACCTCATCTGGCGTTATTCTGCTCTCGGCAAAGGTTGGGCAGAATTACAGGAATTCCTTTTTGGACGCGGCTTGCTGTCTGTTGGCCGGTCCATTGGCGATTTTTTCAACGTCGTCAAATATGCCAGCACACAAGGCGGCGGTGATGCCCAAATTTATTTTGCTATAGAGTTCGGATCCATTCTCCTCGCGCTAGTCGCATCTCTGTGGCTGATCCGCCGCGACCCAGCCGTGGCACTCTTCAGCCTCACTGTGATTTTGCTTTCAGTCTTTAGCGGCTCCGCACAGAGTATGGCTCGCTATATGCTGGTTGTGCCGGCACTTTATATTTTCCTGGCTCAACTCGGGAAGAATAAGACATTCGATCGTGCCTGGACAGTTTTCAGCATTTTGCTCCTAGGCATGGAAGCCGCCTTATTTGCCGTCGACATGTGGGTTGGCTAAACGATTCGACTAATCATTTCACAAAGGAAGCTACTATGAAATTCGGACACTTCGACGACACTTCACGTGAGTACGTGATCACCCAACCTGATACGCCCCTGCCCTGGATCAACTATCTCGGCAGTGAAGCCTACTTCGGGCTCATCTCGAACACGGCAGGTGGTTATTCGTTTTACAAAGACGCGCGCCTGCGCCGCCTCACCCGCTATCGCTACAACAACTCCCCGCTCGATATGGGCGGACGTTATCTTTACCTGCGCGATAATAACACTGGGAAATACTGGTCGCCTTCGTGGATGCCCACCCGCACCCAACTCGATGAATACGAATGTCGTCACGGACAGGGCTACACAATCATCACCTCCAAACTTAATGGGATTAAGTCTTCCACCCGCTACTTTGTCCCACTCGGGGAATCACTCGAAATCTGGCAGACGACTCTGACCAACGAGAACGCTTCCTCCGTGGATTTGAGCCTATTCTCCGCCATTGAGTTTTGTCTGTGGGAAGCCAACGACGACAATACCAACTTCCAACGCAATTATTCAATTGGACAAGTCGAGATCGTTGACGATGTTATTTATCACAAGACCGAATACCGCGAACGCCGCGATCACTTCGCCTATTTTGCCTGTTCCGAAAAACTGGCGGGCTTTGATACCCAACGCGAAACCTTCCTCGGCTCCTATCGCGGCTGGGACGAACCCACCGTTGTGGAAACCGGTAAGTCGGGTAATTCGGTTGCCAATGGCTGGCAGCTTGTCGGTTCGCAGCATGTGAATATCAAATTGCAGGCTGGCGAATCCAAACAGATCATCTTTATTCTCGGCTATCAGGAGAATCCCAAAGACGACAAGTTCGACCCGCCCGGCTCGCAGGTCATCAACAAAAGAACTGCAAAGCAGACGATCGAAAAATATCTACAGCAAGTCAATGCCGATACAGCCTTTAACGAACTGCGTGACTACTGGACAATGTTATTAGGCAAACTGCAAGTGACCACACCCGATGAACACACCAACCGCATGGTCAACATCTGGAATGCTTATCAATGCATGGTGACGTTCAACATGAGCCGCTCGGCGTCTTATTTTGAATCTGGCATCGGACGCGGCATGGGCTTCCGTGACTCGAATCAGGATCTGCTGGGCTTCGTACACATGATTCCTGAACGCGCGCGGGAACGCATTCTCGATCTTTCTGCCACACAGTTGAAGAACGGTGGCGCATTCCATCAATATCAACCGCTCACCAAACGCGGCAACAACGATGTTGGTTCCGGCTTCAATGACGATCCCGCCTGGCTGGTGCTCGGTGTTTCTGCCTACATCAAAGAAAGTGGCGACTGGTCGATCCTCGATGAGTTGGTTCAATATGAAAATGAGTCGGGAACGGAAAGTCCGCTGTACGAACATTTGCAGCGCTCCATTCAATACACGCTTGACCGCCTTGGACCCAACCAACTCCCCCTCATCGGTCGCGCAGACTGGAACGATTGTTTGAACTTAAATTGTTTTTCCGATACACCGGGTCAATCGTTCCAGACGACAACCAACAAAGACGGCACAACGGCAGAGAGCGTGTTCATTGCTGGCTTGTTCGTGTTGGCGTGTGGTGAAATGCAGGGACTTGCTGAACATTACGTTGAACGTCAAAAGTTGAACGCTGGGAAGTTGACGTTCAACGTTCAACCTGCGACGTTCTACATCAACGCCTCAAGTAATATGGAAAAAACCGTCTGGGCGGCGGGCTGGGATGGCGAGTGGTTCCGGCGTGCATATGATGATTATGGTCATGTATTGGGTTCAAAGGAAAATACTGAAGGACAAATCTTCATCGAACCGCAAGGCATCTGCATTATGGCAGGTCTCGGCGTGGAAAATGGCAACGCAGTTAAGGCGCTCGATTCAGTCGCTGAACATCTTGCCACGCCGCACGGCATCGTTTTACAGCAACCGGCATTCAGCCAATATTATTTGCATCTCGGTGAAATATCATCCTATCCGCCCGGATACAAAGAGAACGCAGGTATCTTCTGCCATACCAATCCGTGGATCATGATCGCGGAGGCGATGGTTGGGCGCGGAGATAAGGCGTTCGATTATTACAAGCGCATCAACCCCTCAGCACGTGAGGAGATCAGTGAACTGCATAAATGTGAGCCGTATGTCTACGCTCAGATGATCGCAGGCAAGGATGCGCCCACCCACGGTGAAGCCAAGAACTCATGGCTTTCTGGAACCGCCGCTTGGAACTACGCCGCCATCACTCAAAATATTTTGGGGATTCGACCTACCTTGGATGGTATGGAAATTTCGCCGGTGATCCCCGCCAGTTGGGATGGCTTCAGCGCGGTCCGTAAATATCGCGGTGTGACTTATAACATCACCGTGACGAACCCGAAGCACGTAAGCCGAGGCGTGGAAAAGGTCACAGTCAACGGGCAGCAGGTTGAAGGGAGTCTGATCCGCACAGAGGCGGGCTCGGGCGAAGTACATGTTGAAGTGGAGATGGGATAAATCGTGTCGTACCAGCTTCCATTTGCATCCATCCAAAATGATCTTCTGCGGCTCGATTATCTGACGACAACGGGTCCGCGCATTATCGGCTTGTATGCCAAGGGCGTGGAGGGCAACCTGTTCGCCGAAACCCCCGATGTGCATTGGTCCGTGCCGCACGGCGAGTTTTATTTGCGCGGCGGACATCGCTTATGGAAGGCGCCCGAGGATTCGTTTTTTAACTGCCCCGAAGAGGGCGTGACCGTGATCGCGGGTGACAGCGTCATATTGCGCAGCCCGGTGGATGTGTCGGGGCTGGAGAAGGAGATCGAGTTTCGACTGGCTGGGAACCGTGTGCAGCTTTCGCACCGCATCACATGGCACGGCGAGTCCCCGCTCGAACTCGCGCTGTGGACGATCACACAACTGCGCCTGGACAGTCTGGGTATCTTGCCGCTGGAAGGTGTTGCTGGAACAGACTCGGCTCCCAACCGCAGCATCGTGATCTGGCCCTACACCAGTTTGAAGGATGAACGGCTGGAACTGCATGACGACTTTGTGCTCGTACACGGAAAACCCCAGGATGTTTCCTTGAAGGTCGGCGGACTCAATACACATGGATGGCTCGCCTGCGCACTGGGCAGCGCGTTGTTCGTCAAGAGGTTCGCGGTCGAAGCAGGGCCATTCCCCGATATGAACAGCAACGTAGAGTTATACGTCAAGGATGTGTGCGTCGAATTGGAACTACTGGGGTCGTTGAGGACGCTGAAAAAAGGCGAATCAGCGGTCATGCAGGAAACTTGGGAAGTGCTCGTTGGGGAGTTTCCCCCAACTTTGGAAACCGCCTACCAAGTGCGCAAGCAATTATCTTTATCAACGAATGGAGCAACCAATGGCAAATAAAATCATCTTCCCCGACAACTTCATCTGGGGCGCAGCAACCGCTTCGTATCAGATCGAAGGCGCGTGGGATAAATACGGCAAAGGCGAATCATCGTGGGACCGCTTTACACATACGCCCGGCAAAATAAAGAACAACGATACCGGTGATGTCGCCAACGATCACTACCGGCTGTGGAAAAAAGATATCGGCTTGATGAAGAAGATCGGCTTGCAGTCCTATCGCTTTTCGATCGCCTGGCCCCGCATTCTGCCGGCCGGGCGCGGCAAGGTCAACCAAAAGGGACTGGACTTCTACAGCAAGCTCGTGGATGGTCTGCTCGAAGCGGACATTAAACCCTTCGCCACGCTCTACCATTGGGACCTGCCTCAAAAACTGGAAGATGAGGGCGGCTGGACAGTCCGCTCCACTGCCGATGCCTTTGCTGAATATACAGATGTGATCTCGCGCACGCTCGGTGACCGCGTAAAAAATTGGGTCACACACAATGAACCCGCCTGTTCCGCCTGGCTCGGTTACGAAATCGGCGTCCATGCACCGGGGACCGTAGACCCGACACATGCACTCGCCGTGCGTGCCGCTCATCATCTTTTGCTTTCACATGGGCTGGCTGTGCCTGTAATCCGCCGCAACAGCGCCAACGCGGAAGTGGGTATCACACTGAACAGCAATTGGAATGTCGCCGCATCCAACTCTGCGATGGATCTGGATGCCCTGCGCCGCGGTGAAGGCAAATGGGTGCGCTGGTTTGCGGACCCAGTCTACGGGCGTGGGTATCCAGCCGATATTGTGGAAGATCTTAAACAACTGGGTGCCTTCCCCAACGGCATGGACTTTATACAGGCTGGCGACCTGAAAACCATTGCGGTGCCTACAGATTTTCTCGGCGTCAACTTTTACAACCGCGGAGTTGTGCGGGTGAACGACCCAAAGAACGAACCACAGACCGTTTTCCCCCTGCCCAAATCTCCCGAAAATTGGACGGAGATGGATTGGGAGATCCATCCCGACGGCTTGTTGAATGTATTGGCGCGCTATTATTTCGATTATCAACCGTTGAAGTTATACGTCACCGAGAACGGCGCCAGCTATTCCACGCCGCCGAATAAAAAAGGCAGCATACCTGATATTCACCGCATGAATTATCTCCGTACCCACTTCGCCGCCATGCATCGCGCCATTCAAGCCGGTGTGCCGGTGGCTGGCTATTTTGCCTGGTCGTTGATGGATAATTTCGAATGGTCATTCGGCTTCAGTCAACGCTTCGGCATCATCTGGGTGGATTACGAAACCCAGCAGCGCACGCTAAAAGATAGCGCCAAATGGTATAAAGGCGTGATCAAAAAGAACGGATTTTAGTTCATAGCACTGGAGCCACTCCCACAGCGAGGCAGCGGCTCCAGTGTATTTCAAATACATTTGTGAGGCAGCAGCTCACATGCACAGGAGGCGCTTTCATGATCAACCAGCAATCACGTCAGATCTTCATCGGGGAAACGGTTCAACAAAAGTCCGAACAGAATGTCAAAGGGGAATTCGTCAACATGCTTGGGGATACATTCTACAAGATCAAAAACTTTGACGGCATGCCGCCGTTCTTTATGAGCATTGTCAGCAGCTCGAATCACTGGCTGTTCATCTCATCCACCGGCGGGCTTTCGGCTGGCAGGGTCAGCGCCGAACAAGCCCTGTTCCCCTATTATACCGACGACAAGATCACCGAGAACAACGAGAACACGGGCAGCAAATCCGTTCTGCTGGTCACACGCGCAGAAAAAACAAGTCTGTGGGAACCGTTCTCAGCCCGCTATAAAGGCAGTTATCAAATTGAACGGAACCTTTATAAGAATATCCCCGGCACCGCGCTAATTTTCGAAGAGCGTAACCTCAGCCTCGGATTATCTTTCCGCTATGCCTGGCGCACCAGTGACCGGTTTGGATTTATCAGATCAGCCTGGCTGACAAATACCGACGCTTCAACATGTCAGATCGAGCTGATCGATGGGATCCAAAACATTCTGCCCGCCAATATCACTTCTTTGACTCAGAACACGTTCAGTCCGCTTTTGGATGCCTACAAACGCAGCGAACTGGACCCTGAAACTGGTCTGGCGATATTTGCCTTAAACTCCACCCTGACCGACCTCGCTGAACCCAGTGAATCGCTTCTTTCAACGACTGTGATGCAGTTAGGGTTTAATCAAGCAGACTACCTGCTTTCATCCCAACAACTGGATCAATTCCGCGCTGGAATGGACATGACGCCAGAAACAGAAGTTCGCGGTCGGCGCTGCGCTTATTTTGTACACACCAGCTTCGAGCTTGGTCCTGAAGCGGAACGTTCCTGGCATCTCGTGGCAGATGTCAGTCAAGATAGCGCGGCGATCGTCAGCTTGAAGAAATATTTAAACGGGGACCGGTACGAATTTGTAAAAGCCCTTGAAAACGACATCCAACTGAACAACCTGAATCTGGAAAAGATCGTTGCCAGTTCAGATGGTTTGCAGGTTTCCAACGATCCCCTGGGCACCGCCCACCACTTCGCGAATGTGATGTTCAACGTTATGCGCGGCGGAATTTTCTCGAACGGCTATGCAATCCACACGCAGGATTTCATTGACTTTGTCACTTTACGCGATCGTGATATTGTTGTCAAACAGGCAGCGTTCTTTTCGGCATTACCCGCCCAAATGAATATTCTCGACCTCCACACCCGCGCGGAAACCAGTGGGCAGCAGGACTTGATCCGGTTGAGCTATGCGTACCTCCCCCTCTCTTTCAGCCGACGGCATGGCGACCCAAGCCGCCCGTGGAATCGTTTTGCGATCGATATCAAAAAAGCAGACGGCTCTTTGAAGTTGGGATATGAAGGAAATTGGCGCGACATTTTCCAGAACTGGGAAGCGCTGGCTTACTCCTACCCGGAATATATCGAAAGCATGATCTGTACCTTCCTGAATGCCACCACCGTGGATGGCTACAATCCATATCGGATCACGCGCGAGGGCATCGACTGGGAAATCCCCGAACCCAATAATCCCTGGGCAAACATCGGCTACTGGAGCGATCATCAGATCATTTATCTTCAGAAACTGATGGAGCTCAGTGCCAAAATACATCCGGGAAAACTCAAGGGCTTTCTCTCCCAATCGATTTTCAGTTACGCCAATGTACCTTATCGTCTCAAACACTATGCCGACTTGCTGGCGAATCCATTCAACTCCATTGACTTCAACTGGGACCTGGAACACGAGATCGACGCGCGCGTGCAGGAGCACGGCACAGATGGCAGGCTGGTCCACCACAAAAATGGACAGGCATTGCACGCCACACTGACAGAGAAACTGCTCACCTTGCTGCTCGCCAAATTGGTGAACTTTGTCCCTGAGGGCGGTATCTGGATGAATACCCAGCGTCCCGAATGGAACGATGCCAACAATGCGTTGGTGGGCAAAGGCTTATCAGTGGTAACACTCTGCTATTTGCGGCGCACGATTGTTTTTTGCAAAGAACTATTGGAGCAGAGTGGACTCGGTTCAGTTCAACTCAGTGCAGAGATCCAGAAACTTTATGCCCAGATATTTCAGATCCTGAACAAATTTCAGGGGATGCTGGCAGGCTCCTTTAGCGACGAACAGCGCCGCGCCATGATGGATGCACTAGGCGAGGCTGGCAGCGACTCTCGCTGGAATTATTATGCCGAGGGTCTTTCGGGTGAAACTACTCAATTACCGATCTCAGAGCTGGTTGCCTTTCTCGATCTGGTGCAACAGTACGTTGAACATTCCTTGCGAGCCAATAAACGCAGCGACAATCTATATCATGCCTACAACATCCTGCAGCTCAACAATGGACGGGCTTCCGTTGGTCATTTGGTTGAAATGCTGGAAGGACAAGTCGCCATTCTTTCCTCGGGGCTGCTGACAGGCGCAGAGTCGCTGGTGGTGTTGGAAAGCATGAAACACAGTCCGCTATACCGCGCCGACCAACATAGCTATATTCTCTATCCGGATCGAAATTTGCCGGGGTTCATCCAAAAGAACAGCATGACTCCCGATCAAGTCAGCGGACTGGCACTGGTTGCTAAACTGGTCAAGTCACGAGATACAACCCTGATCGTACAAGATGAAGAGGGCAACTATCACTTTGCCGGGCATCTCCGCAACGCCAAAGATGTGACTCGCGCCCTCAACGCACTTTCAGATCCATATTCCGAATTGGTACAGCGCGATACCGAAAAGATCAAGGTTCTATTCGAAGAAATCTTCCATCACAATGAGTTCACAGGTCGCTCCGGAACTTTCTTCGCCTACGAAGGGCTGGGAAGTATCTACTGGCACATGGTCTCCAAGCTTTTACTGGCAGTACAGGAAACAATCCTGCGCACCAGAGATGAAGCATCCACTGCCGCTTTAATGGAAAAGTACATCGACATCCGCAAAGGATTAAGCTTTAACAAGACCCCCGATGTTTACGGTGCCTTTCCCACCGACCCATACTCCCATACCCCCAAAGGACAGGGCGCCAAGCAGCCAGGCATGACCGGCATGGTCAAAGAGGAGATCCTGACTCGTCAGATGGAACTCGGTTTCTCTATTGAAAATGGGAACATCAAGTTTGATTTCTTGCTATTGGACAACCAGGAATTTCTTACCGCCCCCACGAAATATGACTATTGGAATGTCGCTGGGAAACAGGAACAAATCGAGTGCCCGGCAAACTCTATCATTTATTCAATCTGTCAGGTTCCGGTCATCTTACAGGTTTCAGACGAAGCACATATCACAGTCCATCTCACCGATGGCAGCGTCCAGCAGATCAATGGTCATGTTCTGGATTCTATGGATAGCAGGCATATCTTCCAACAGGATGGCAGTGTGCATCACTTGACTGTATCAGTTTCACCTAACAAGTGATCAAGAGAACAATTTATAAAAACTGGACGGGTGTACCCGTCCAGTTTTTATAAATTCAAAACCATAAGTTTTAATTCCAACTCATCGATCAGCGCGTTCAACTCAGCATCGGTCAATCGTTCCCTTTCCCGAAAATATTACGCGCCGCTCACAAATGGGTTGTTCAGTTTCTCCTCACCGACCGATGTTTCAGGTCCATGACCGGATAGCAAGCGTGTCTTATCAGGCAGCGTATATATTTGTTCCCGGATGCTTTTCACCAGGGCGTCCCAGTTACCGCCCGGTAGATCAGTGCGACCGACGGAACCTGCGAAGATCAGGTCACCGCAGAAACAGACGTCAGATGAGGGGACGTATAAGATGCAATGACCAGTTGTATGTCCCGGCGTGAAGCGGACTTCAAAGTCCGTACTGCCGAGGCGTAAATGCATCCCGTGTACAAAATCAATGGTCGGTTCGGGACCAGGATCAATGTCAAATCCAAAAAGTGAACCGCCACCGCCAGCGCGCCACAACACATGGTCGTTCGGATGCAATGCCACCAGCGGCAATGGACCTTCGGATGCATCCGCAATTGCGCCCGCGCCGCCGATGTGATCGAAGTGCGCGTGGGTGTACCAAAGATGACCAATGCGCCAACCGCGCTTTTGCGCTTCAGCCAGAATGATATGCCCATCCCAGGCTGGGTCGATCACTGCGGCTTCTTTGGTTTCAGAATCGGCAACTAGATAGGCATTCGTCTGCGCCGGACCCAATGTGAAAGAGACAATCTCAAGCATAATGAACCACCTACGGCAAATGAGTTTCAACGTGTTCAGAATGAACATGTTTTGAATGCGGGGCAAAGATGAAACTGACGACAAACCCAACTGCAATGGCGATCAACGCAATCGGATAGATCGTAAAGGGATTCAATGAATACAAATAGCCTGCGAGGGGCGGAATAATAAATGACGTCGATGCGCCGACCGTTTCAGCGACCCCATATGCCAGTCCCATTTGTGATTCATGCACCAACGGTCTGACCTGTGCGACACCCAGCCCACGCAAAGCACGGAAACCGCCCAACATAAAATAGGCGATCGCAAACCAGCCGAAACCAGTACCCTTCCACAACAACAGTGCATACGCGGCAACACCGATCTGCCCGATCAGAAAACCATTGCGCGCCTCCAACATACCCAGCAGGAAATTAAATACAACCGTCCCAACACCAACGATCGACCCAAGCGTGCCGATCTGTATCAGGGAAAGTCCGCGTTGGTTTTCCAAAAAGCTTGGTGTGAAAGGCTGCGGCAGATATACCGCCAATGCAACGATGAAAAAAACACCCAGAAAACCCAGATAACGTTTGTTGGTCAGCAAGCCCGCCGGCGGAGCCTCCGGGTCATGATGGTCGCGTGGTTGCGCTCCAATTTGAAAAATTAAAAATGTTGAGAAAATAAAAATCCCAGCAGACACGGTATAGATCATGCGCAAGCCATAATGATCGCCGATCCACCCGCCCAACGCAGGGCCGATCATGACACCCGAGTTATAAGCAATGCCGCTAAACGTGAACACACGCGCCACCGACCATTTGCCGCGCGCCGCAGTCAGATAACTATCGAGCGGCGAGACCACAAACAGCGTAATGCCGTATAACAAAACACCAACGACAAAGACAAACAAATTTTTGGCGAGCGCCATGATGATCGTCGCCATGATCCCAAACACCCACGCGGCAATCAGCATTTGCTTGCGCCCCCACAAGTCAGAAATATGCCCCGCGGGAATGGGCACCAATGTCATCATCAACCCAGCCGCGCCCAGGATCCCGCCAATGGCAAGCGGGCTCGCGCCCAATTGCTGTAAATAGATCGGCTGAAAGATCATGAACATCGCTTCGCCGATCCCCCACGTAAACAGCGCCGCGCCCAACCAGATCAACGAACGATTCATTTGGATGCAGACTCCACACGCTGGACGAATCCCAATGCCGCTTCAAAGACTTGCTGACGAGCCGCATCGCGCGTGACCACGTGGCCTGATCCCGTTACGAACAGCTTTGCCTTATCTGACGCATTGACCAGATCCGCGTAGATCATTTCCATACTTTCCGGCGCC
>JBDTWO010000007.1:0-58513 GCA_040006635.1 Chloroflexota bacterium | reverse complement strand
ATTTCCTGGAAAACAAAACGCTGCACAATGACTTTCTCGAATTTGGTGTGGAGCGTGGCGTGCTTGGACTGCTGGGTTTGGCTCTACTGGGTGGCGAAGCATTGAACAGCGCGTTCAAAATACTACTAAACCAAATTAAATCCCGGACTCGACCGAGCGGTGTCATTTTTTTAGCTATGCTTTTCGGTGTTTTTCTTGAAGCAAACGCCCATCAAATTTTCCATTTTCGTACTGTATGGTTGGGGTTGGCAGTGCTAGAAGCCACTGTCTTTACGATGAAGTCTCCATCAATCGGGACAGCGTCTAAGCGGGTTGAGCTGTGGAGTAAAAGTCCCCAGTCGCCAGAAAAATCGTCGCCCTTATCCGCGGAGGCAGGATGATTGTAGAATTCATCGGCTCCACCGGCGCTGGAAAAACAACATTGATCGATGAGGTGCATCGTCGTCTGGCAAAAAAAACAGGTCGAGTTACCACATCCATCGACCTGGCTACCAGCCTGCTTGGACTCCGGAACGTGAAAAACCCAACTTTGCAGAACCTGGTAATGGAACTTGTCAGTCTCCCTGTTTTTATCCTCAATTTGTACAAGTACAATGAGTTCATACGCCATACAGTGAAACTATTTTGGCGCAAGACCCGTTTTTCGATGCAAACGATCCATAACTTACGCAGTCTCGAGCGCAAGATCGGTATGTATGCGATCACAAAAATTCTAGGTAAAGATCAGATCATTCTTGTAGATGAAGGTCCGATTCTTGCCTTGCACATGTTTGTCTCTACTGGAAATAACTATTCTTCTGAAGAGATCACCCGGTTCATAGACCTGGTCCCGCTGCCCGACCTTATCGTGTATATCCATGCCTCTGTAAATACTCTCGTTGAACGTACTGTTCGGCGCACAGATCCACCGCGCGAAGTTGACTTAAAGAATTCGAGGCAGATGGAGGAATATCTTAAACGTGCTGTTGCCATGTTTGATCAACTCACAAAAGCTGAAAATATTCGCCCTCGGCTTTTGGTTGTGGAAAGTCTCGATATTGCTGGACCAGGATTCAATCAGGTTATAGACAGTGTCTATCAATCGATTCTAGATCGAAATCGTTAATGAAGAACCCCCCAATATAACAAAGTAGCCAAACCATTGAAACTAAAATGTTAAACAAACTTCAACAACTTATTGAACAACTCAGCAAAAATGGAATAAAGTACTGTCACTGGAAAAGCAATTCGGCACTTTCCCAAGTTCTGACAGGCCAGACAGATGTCGATTTTCTCATCCATCGCAAGGATAGCGATTCATTTAGATTGCTAATGAGTCGGTTGAAATTCCGGCCTGCGGGCATCCAAGGAGACGCCCCTTTCCCGGCGGTGGAACATTATTTTGCTCTCGATGAGGAGACTGGGATTCTTGTTCACGTACACGCATATTACCGCGTCATCACAGGTGAAAGTCTATCAAAAAATCTCCATCTACCCCTCGAAGAAATGCTATTGCAAAATGTTCGCGAAGAAGATGCAATCCAAGTGCCTGCGAAAAGTGCTGAATTAGTTGTTTTCACCATCCGGATGATGTTGAAACATACTTCCCTCGTAGAAATTGTGATGCTGGCAAGGGATTGGAAAGGGATGCGGATGGAAATCGAATGGCTGATGGAAGCCAACCCAACGGATGAAACGCTTAAGTTGGTTGAAACCTGGTTACCCACTGTTGATATCAAATTGTTTTCTGAATGTATTAACGCGTTAAAGACGCCGACATCACTGCCTCGCCGCATCAGCCTTGGTCTTCAACTGCGCTCCCAACTCAGTATATATGCCAGAAACTCCCGAATTCAGGCCTGGTTGAATGGAATACAAAAATTCTCCCTCATGGCATATGGCCGGTTAACTCGCTCCAAAAGAGGCATGATTCTTCAGTCTGGGGGAGCTGTCATTGCCTTTGTTGGTGCGGAGGCAACAGGGAAGTCTACACTCCTCAGCGAAACCAAACACTGGTTGGGAGAGCATTTTGTTATCAATCAAATCCATGCTGGCAAGCCTAAATCGACACCATTAACAATGCTTCCCAATTTACTGTTACCGCTGTTGCGCTCTGCCCTTCCAACGTATCGACCAAGCAATATAGTAACCAGCTCTGCTGCTACCGAACAAGCCCAGAAACATCCCAAGGTTTATCCACTTATTTCTGCGATTCGGTCGGTTTTTCTTGCCTATGATCGCCGGGCACTGCTGAGTCGGGCATTTGCTCAGGCGGCAAATGGAAGTATTGTTTTGTGTGATCGATATCCATCCATGTCAAAAGGAGCCCCGGATGGGCCGCAACTACAACAGTTTGCGATCGACCCCAGGCGGTATCCAATCCAATCTTGGCTGGCTCGTACGGAGAATCGTTTGTATCAGGAGATCCCATCACCGGACATGGTTGTCTCGTTGTATGTCCCCGTGGAAGTTGCTCTCATGCGAAATAAAAACCGTGGCAAAGAAGAACCTGAGGATTATGTGCGTTATCGACACTCCCTAGCTTCCAATCTAGAGTATGGGAATGCTCCGGTTTATAAGATCAACACAGATCAACCTCTAGATACGACAGTACTCGAAGTTAAAAAAAATATTTGGAGAAATTTATAACCATGACAGACCATCAACAGCCTTCTCTGGTGCTCAGCAATTCCCTTGCCAGCCCGGCTACTTCCAGCAAGGAAGATGTAGAACATAATCAGCAAACAGCTGCTTTCGCCAGCTTATCAAACCTAAAGAGAAAAATTCGTGTGCTGTTGGTAGCTACTCGTTTGACAATCGGTGGTGACATGAATGTAATCTTGGACATTGCCAGCTTTTTGAATAGTCACCCGCATTTTGAAGTGCATTTGGCTGTAGGACCTGTTCCTCCTCAGGAAGTTGACTTGACTTACCAGGCAAACGAGCGAGGAATCCCCTTGGTAATGATTCCAAGTATGGTGACTGATATTAACCCGTGGCGTAACTTGCGATCAAGCGCAGAACTGTATGCTCATATGCGGAAGGGAAAGTATGATATTGTTCATACTCACAACGCCATTGCCGGAGCAGTTGGACGATTGGCAGCAGTACTCGCTCGAGTTCCAGTGATTATCCACCATGTGCATGGTTGGGGATTGCGGGACGATATGTCGAAAATGGTACGCTTGTTTTATGTTGGTGCAGAGCGGTTTTGTGCAACATTTTCTAGTCGCCTGATTGCTGTTTCAAAGCCAAATATAGAAAAGGGCCTTGTCAATAAGATATGCAAAGAAGACAAATTTGCATTGATCTACAATGGAATTAATTTAGAGCTTTTTCAGCAACAAGTTGATAAACGGGCTAAGTGTTTGGAATTAGGGTTGGATCCAGAATGCAAACTTGTTGGCATGATTGGGCGTCTCGATAAGCAAAAAAACCCGTTGGATTTTATTCAAGCCGCAGCGATTGTGGCAGAAAGCTATCCCAAAGCTCAATTTGTCATGGCCGGTGATGGTGTGCTGCGCCCTGAATGTGAAGGCTTGATCAAAGAACTTCATCTTGCTGGGAAATTTTTCCTGTTAGGTTATAGAAATGATATTAACCAAATTTATCCCATTCTGACGCTAACTGCGCTGAGCTCTTTATGGGAAGGCTTGCCCGTTGTATTCCAAGAGTCCATGATTGCAGGCAAGCCAATCGTAGCAAATGACGTTGATGGTGCTCGCGATGTGATCAGTGATGGGAAAACAGGTTATCTAGTGACGCCTCACCAACCCCAAGAAATGGCTGATCGAATTCTAACTTTACTCAATGATAATGAATTATGCGATCAGATGGGTGTGACTGCCAAGCAACATGCCAAGCAGTATTCGAGCGACGGCATGGTGAAACAAATTGTAGCTCTTTATATAGAGATATTAACAGATTGTCACGGTGGAGATTTAAGCTTGGCATAATTTACGCCGCACAACAATTTGTGGCACGATCCACATTGGCTCTTTGACCATCTATCCCTTAACAAACTTTTAGAGAGTGTTTCTTAAGTGGTCAACGGACCAGTATGTCACCCCGAGGGAGCGCTTTTCTGCGACCGAAGGGTCTCGATTACAGAGTACGAGATGCAAAAGGGCTTTAAGAAACAGTCTCTTAGAGAAAGTCACGAGGAGAAAAAACAGATGCAATATCAGGATATTGTTCACCAATCAATAGATATGACCGCTGGTCCCCTAAGCGGACATCCATTATGTGCATTCACGGTCGACGTTGAAGATTGGTATCAATCTTGCATTGATTTTGACGCGCCGATCACAGAAAAAGTCGTAAAAAATACAGAAAGAGTATTGGCAATCCTTAATCGTCGTAATGTCAAGGGGACATTTTTTGTGCAAGGGCGTGTTGCGGAAACATTCCCGAAATTACTTCAACAACTCGTAACCGAGGGCCACGAAATACAATCTCACGGGTACAGCCATCGGCCGGTAAATAAAATGAACAGGGAAGAGTTAAAGCTTGAATTGAAACTGGCGCGCAAAACTGTTGAGGATGCCTGTGGCGTACAGGTAACAGCATTTCGGGCTCCGGATTTTACGATAGATCGTGAAAATATTTGGGCATTAGAAGTATTGGTTGAAACGGGTTTTAAAGTTGATTCATCAATATTTCCAATGCGAACTCATCGTTATGGAATCTCTGGATATCCAATGGTTCCACACAGAATCGAATTACCCGGTGGCGCAGATATCATGGAGGTTCCTGTCGCAATATGGTCTTCGGGCAAAATTCGAATTCCAGTGGCGGGCGGAGGTTATTTTCGTTTGTTCCCTGGATTCGTTCTTGAGAAGCTTTTTGCTACAATGATGACAAGGCAACCCGTAATCGTATACTGCCATCCCTATGAGTTTAATGCCCACGATCTGGATGAATACTACCGAATGAATGTGTCCAAAACCTTCCTGATCGCTCAAGGACTTGGACGATCATTCTACGGAAAAAAAATAGACGGCCTGTTTCAAAGGTTACCCTTTGGACGTTTTGATCAAGTATTGGAAACCTGGAGGCTAAAATGAAAATCACATTTCTCACAACCGACGATCCCGTTTACCTGCCTGCTTTTTATGAGCACGTGCTAAGTAAATATGGCAAAGAGACGCAAGCAGTCTATAGTGTTCCGCCACTCTATAAGAATCAGACTTCATTGCAAGCCGCACTTCGTTACTATAAAACTTTTGGATTGGCGGCTTCCTTGGGGCTTGGAGCACGGGTTGGCATGGTTACCATGCGCGGGCAATCCATTGCTTCTGTTTGCAAGAAGCATGGCGTAATGTATGAATTAGTGCCGGATGTCAACGCAGAGCAGTTCAGGCAACGCCTCCGTGATTCCGGTACTGACTTGCTGATATCGGTCAGTTGCCCACAAATATTTAAGAAACCTTTGATCGAAATACCTCAATTAGGATGTTTGAACATTCATGGTGCGATTCTGCCTCACTACCGAGGCGTTTTACCAAGCTTTTGGATGCTAGCAAATCAAGAGAAAAATGCGGGCGTATCAATTTATTATGTCAATGAAAAGATTGATGCAGGTGAACTGTGTGGCCAACGTATTTTCGAGATTGTACCCCGCGAATCTCTTGATCATTTTATTACACGCTCGAAAGCAATTGCAGCAGAGTTGTTGCTTGAAGTCCTTGGGAAAATTGAAGTTGGAACTATTACACGTTCCCCTTTGAATCTGGCCGATGGTTCTTATTACTCCTGGCCTGATAAAGAAGCGGTTAAGCGTTTTTGGGCCAATGGACACCATTTGTGGTAAATGATAAGCATGCGCGATCTTTTGCGCCTTAGAAGTAAACGGATGAAAGGAATAATATGGAACTGAAAAATTATCTGCAGATCCTGATGCGTTGGATCTGGCTTGTGTCATTGTGTACAATCTTGGGAACAGTCAGTGGCTATGGAGCCAGCCGGCTTGAAAAACCAACCTACCAGGCAATTACCAAAATTTTAATCAGTAAAGATTTATCAGACCAGAACTCGCAGTTTGCAGCCATGAGCACTCAACAGCTTATTGATGCATATGTCCAACTATTGAGTTCGTCAAGTGTGATCGACGAAGCCTCACGACGCATAAATTACGAGATTAATTTGAAAGACTTGGGTTCGGTCCAACAGATACGGTCAACAAGTGTGATTGAAATCACAATGGAAGATACTGACCCTCAACGAGCTGCTGCAATCGTCAATATGCTGGTCTTAGTCTTGATCGATCGCAATACACAGTCAAGCGGCTATGCTCCAACCGAAGAAAACATTAAGCAGAATATTACCGAAGTTGAAGGTCAAATTTCCACCCTTCAAAACCAATTTAATCAGCTTTCTGATGAAAAACTTCAAGGTCAGTTGAAGCAAGTAAACGACCAAATTACATCCTTGCAAGATCA
This sequence comes from Chloroflexota bacterium, assembly GCA_040006635.1. Classification (GTDB taxonomy): domain Bacteria; phylum Chloroflexota; class Anaerolineae; order Anaerolineales; family Villigracilaceae; genus Defluviilinea. Next base: position 52,094 of record JBDTWO010000007.1, on the reverse strand, counting down.
GATTTCAAATCTTAGTATGGAGATCGGTCCACTTGCTTCTTTAGAATTTCCTACTGTCGAGCAAAGCAGCCAGCTTGCTGAAAAGCAGGCCCGACTGGTGCAATTACAATCCCTGATTGATCAATATCAGCAAATTCGTATTAATCTGGAGTTTGTCGGAAAACCTGTTTTGAGTTCAAATAACCAGGGAGGCGATGTACGATTACAACTATTACAATCAACACTGGATCAGTATCAGAAAATTTATCTTGATCTTTTAAACAATTTGCAGACAGTTCAAATTGCACGTTTGCGAAGTGCTCCAACTATCGATCAAATTGAAAAGGCCATACCTCCGGCAAAACCCGTTCGTCCCCAACCACGCATGTACGCCATATTGGGAGGTATCGTTGGTATGGTATTAACCATGGGGATGATTTTCGTCATTGAATACCTGGATGATACATTAAAAACACCCCAAGATGTTCAACAAGCGCTTGGTATTCCCGTTCTTGGCTCTATTACAAATATGCAGTCTGTGTCAAATACAACGAAAGGTTTACCTGTTGCATGGCAGTTACCCTCCCAGACATCCGAGGCGATCGATGCATTGCTCACCAACTTGGAATTTTCTGGCGCTGAGGCTTCATCACTGAAAACCCTGCTAGTAATTGGCATTAATGAGTCTGATGCAGGCAAGACCAGCTTGGCAGCTGATCTGGCAGTCAGCTATGTCCAATCAGGCAGCAGCGTGGTTCTCCTCGATGCAGACTTGCAGAATCCCAGCGCTCATCGTTATTTTGGATTGGCCAATGAAAATGGCTTCAGTGATCTTTTAGCTGACGACTCGAAGACCAAGGCTGCAGGCAAAAAGGTTGAGGGCCTCGATGGGTTGAGTGTAATTACTGGTGGAAATGCAAACACAGCACCGACAACGGATGGGGTAACCAAGCCCAACAGAATCGTTAAAATCCTGGATACATTGAGAAAACAGTCAGATGTGGTTATCATCGCTGCTCCTTCCATAAACGTTGCAGATTCGTGGGTGCTGGCAGCCAAAGTGGATGGGGTATTGTTAGTCATTCAGCCTGGAGTTACTAATCTTAGCGAGGCACGTCGATCGCTTGAACAACTAAAACGGGCTGGAGCAACCATACCGGGCGTTGTATTCTATGATACTCCGCACGATCTAGCCTACTATTACAAACATATTCGTAGTAATCGTATAATCGCCAGCCTCTCTAAAATTAGACTGCGTTCTCTTATATCAAAATGAGCCCAACGCTGCTAGAATTGGTGCATTTTGATATCCACTCAAATCATAGTTGTGACCATCCATCCTGATTGTTGTCATTGAATTATGGATTGTCAGTCGAATCAAGAAAATCCCTTTATCAAGAGTTACGTGCAGCTATGTTCCGGAGAAGTTTCATGACCGCAATTTCAAAGACGCATATGGTTTGTCTTTTAACCACAATTATTCTCTGTGCCTGTGGAGGTGGCGGTCAAACCCCCGCTGTAATAGTCCCGCCATCATCAACTGGGTCACAAGCTACGGCCGTTGATAACCCAGCAACGCCCTCTTGGGCAATAACCAGCAATACACCAACGGTAACATTACATGCCGCCTTCAATACCCAGGGAGACATTGCTGAGCTAATCACATTGGGCTTCAACTTGATCGATGTCACTGGCAATAAAATCGATCCTGCAAGTACACTCGCATTCATTGATGCCTTGCCCGAAGGAACTCAGGCGTTGGTTTGGCTGGGAAATATGGGCAATGCCCCCAAAGGTCAAAACTGTCCCCCACCCGGCTTCAGCGATGCTGAGTTTAAGGCTCAAGTGGACATCTTGGCCAATGATCCCAGAGTTTTTGGCTATAATCTGGCAGATGAGCCCCATCCATCAGTATGCCCAGATGCTGCCAACGCAATCAAAGCCCGGTCTGACTATATCCATGCCCACGCTCCTGGGCAGAAAACATATATTACGATTCTGGATGGGAGTAATATGTGTCCAGATGGTGAGGGTTGTGAGTACAGTGCTTTACGACCAGAAGTGACCCACGTTGATCTTTTTGGTCTTGACCCATACCCCTGTCATTTCGATAGCGCAGGCCAGCCAGCTACATGCGATATCAGCAAGATTTCACAACGAGTGCAGTTTGCCACCACCAATGGAATTCCCATATCTGGCATTGTTCCCGTTTTTCATGCGTTTGGACAGGAAGGTCGACTGGACGGCAAGAGCATGTTCTACCGCACACCAACCACAACAGAATTTCAGGATATGTTGAACCTTTGGGATTCCCTGGTGCCGAACCCTGTTTTTGACTTTGCCTACACCTGGGGCATCCAATGCACCACAAGTACCTGCCCTGCATCGCAAAGCCTGAAGAATCACCCAGAACTGCAACTTCTCATCAAGCAACATAACTTAAAGTAAGTTCGGGTTAGGCGAACAAGTTACGGAAATATACTTTTATGCCATTTTTATGGCATAATGTTAAAAGCGGATCTTGAGACAGCGACAACGCAGGTGGATTATTACATCACAGCCATCTTTGTAATCCACTTTCGTGATACAGTAGGAGATTGGCAAACGTGAGAGCAAAGCATACCATATATGTCATAACCGCAGGAATGCTTTTGATTTGTATTCTTGGGTTTATTGTGCCAATCCTTTTTACCGGTGGGTTTTCGAAGGACCGGCTTATTATTAATTCCGGTCTTTTCATACCCGATACCGGAGCCACTTCCACTCCAACAGGGGAAGATGATTTGGGGATATCCAATCCATTTGCCCGATTCTTCTACACAGCTACCCCCAGTTTGACCCCAACCTCCTACGCCTACAGCCCGACCCCTAAGAAGCCAGCTGTTACTCCTTCGAAAACTCCCATCCTGCCAAACATTTTCGGCAGAGCAACATCCCAGTCCAACGGCCCCAACTTCACATCCACTTGGACCCCGGTTTTCCCTTCGCCAACCGGGACGATTATCCCAACAATAACAAAACTTCCCACGGCTACGCCTGTCACGCCAACAGCAACACTACCTCCCACTGCTACGCTTGCGCCGACAGCAACAAGACGGCCCACTGCTACGCGTACACCACTTCCTACTGCCACATCACTTCCTACTGCCACACCAATACCAACCGATGTACCGACCGACGTACCGACCAACGTACCAACCGACGTACCAACCAATGTACCGACCGATGTACCAACTGACGTACCGACCGACATACCAACCGACATACCAACTCCTTGATATAGAAGATTCACAATGAAGTTGATCGGGCTACGCTAAGCCGGCGGGAATGCTCGATTTGTAAGTAGGCTATTCAATGAAACTCTTTGGAAAGCTGTTTTTTTTCTAATCCAAGCTGGTCTCATTGAGTCCATTCTCCCAACTCATGTTGATAACAATTTCACCAATGTATTGATGAAAATATTTTCCATTTATTGGCATACGATACCTTGCAAAACTGTAACTTTTCTATTCTTTCTGCGTCCTGTTATCTGACCTAAAAGATTATCAAAGTCTTATTTATTTTTAAAGCATTGAGGAACATATCATGATAAATAGCCGCCAGAATTTACAATCCAAATGGCAGATATTTTTGATTTTTGCTCTTATTTCATATATGGCTGGTTGGAATTACAGTAATGTCGCCGCCGCCGGTACAACCTACTATGTGGATAAGACGAACATTTCGTGTTCTGATGCTGGTGCTGGAACAACGTCTGCCCTGCCCTTTTGCACAATTAGCAAAGGAGCGAGTGTGGCGGTCGCAGGAGATACCGTCCAGGTTCTGGCTGGCACTTATGCCGAAACGGTGAACGTACCAAATTCGGGTAGTGCCGGGAACCCCATCACCTTCTCCGCTGTTTCAGGGGTGACGGTGACCGGAAGTGGTTCAGTCAGCGGCGGCAATGCCTTTCGTATCTCATCCAAAAGTTATGTCACCGTCGTTGGTTTTACAGTCACCGGTACCGCAGACGATGGCATATACGTGATTACTTCGAACCACATCACTCTCTCGAATAACCATGTCAGTTATGCTGGCCAACCGGCATCGGGTTCCACTCGGGCTGGCATCTACCTGAACGGGACAACTGACTCAACGATCACTGGCAACACGACCGACCACAATAGCCAGGATGGCATTACCCTTCGGAATGGTTCAAGTAACAATACTGTCAGCAACAACGTCTCCTTTGCCAATGCTGAACTGTGGCAACGCAATGCGGCCGGCATTCACGTAAACGGTGCCGCCAGTGCCAATAACACCCTCATCCACAACCTCACGTACGCCAATGAAGACACAGGCTTGCAGTTCTACAGCGGCGCTCATAACAACATTGTGGTTGGCAACCTAAGCTATGGCAACGGCGATCATGGGATCGATAGCTTGAACGCGCCCAATAATATCGTTGTTGGTAACACGTTTGAGGGCAACCACACCGCCGGGATTAATTTTGAAGGCAATGTGGCTCCCGCTTCAAGCGGCGCGACCATTATGAATAACATTAGTGTTGATAATGGGATCAATCCGATCACCGGGCAGCGCTCTAATATCCGCGTCGATGCCCTTTCGATTGCTGGCACAACCATGGATTACAATCTCGTCTATTTATCTGGTGCGGGCACATCTGTGATTCAATGGAATGATATCAATTATGCAACTTTGGCAGCTTTTCAGGCAGCCGTGCCCGGACAGGAAGTGCATGGACTTCAGGCTAACCCATTGTTTGTGTCACCCGTTGCGTATGCGACTCGGCCGCCTGCGGTTGTGGTTGGCGATTTCCACATCCAGGCTGGCTCACCGGCCGTTGATAGCGGCAACTCGGGTGCGCCTTCGGAATCGGCTCTTGATCTCGATGGCAATGCCCGGATCGACGATCCGTCTACTTCAAATACAGGAGCAGGGGTACGGACTTATGATGATCGGGGAGCATATGAATTCCAGACCGGGGGCGGAGCACCAACTGCCACGCCTGCCCCACAGCTGCCAACCGCCACGCCAACCTCTACTTTTACTCCAACACCTACAGGGGTCCCATCTTCCTCCCTGACATTTATTGCCGATGCAGATTCGTATGTTCGCGAGGCCAGTGTAAATTCAAATTCTGGCACAGACACACAACTATGGGCAGACGGCGACATTGGCGCTACTTATGAAACATATTTGAAATTTTCAGTAAGCGGCATAACGGGTACCGTTCAGAGCGCCACCGTACGCGTTTATTCTACATCTTCCACAGTCGATGGCCCAACCATTTACGCGACTAACACCAACTGGACTGAAACTGGTATCACCTGGGCAAATCGTCCGGCGCGTACCAGTAGCGGTCTGGATGATAAAGCCGCCATCTCCACAGGTGTTTGGCTCGCATATAACGTTCTGCCCGTTATCACTGGCGATGGAACCTACAGCTTTGCGCTTGTGCCCACCAGTACCGACTCGGTTTCGTTTTCTTCCCGCCAAGGTACCCAGCCCCCACAACTGGTAATTGTTTCAACATCCGGAACGGTAGGAACAATTACACCAACTTACACACCAGGTCCCCCAACTGCAACCTTTACGCCAACAATGACCCCAACTCTGTCAGGCCCGGGGAATAACGATGAGATTCATTGGACGATCACCGGTCCCACCTCGGTTACTTTGGACTGGCGTGGTCCAAGCAACGGCGTAAGTTACGGACTCACAACTGCCTACGATCAAACTGTGATTGCATCTGCTCCTTCCCATCAGCCATTTTCATCAGCTGGACCTTTCTGGGAGGCCAAGATCGTCAACCTCCTGCCTAATACTACTTATCATTACTCGATCGGTGGCGGCAGCGACCATACCTTTAAGACAGCCTTACCCAAAGGCAGTTCTGGCTTCACGGTCGATGTGATCGGCGATATTGGTTCTTCCCTCGGGTTTTCACGCGTTGCACCAATTCAAGCCATGATCGCCGCGGATCAGCCGAGTTTCGCACTGATGGTGGGCGATCTGACTTATGCTCAGCCTCTCGGACAAGCACAAGTTGATCAACACTTTAATGATGTTCAGGTCTGGTCTCTGGGCAGTACGGCCTATATGCCGGCGTGGGGAAATCATGAATATGAAAACGAAGTAAATGATAATCTGAATAATTACAAAGGACGATTTGATCTCCCGAACCCACAGACCTCCCCCAATTCTCCGGCGATTAGTTGCTGTGGGGAAGACTGGTATTATTTTGACTATGGCAATGTTCGCTTTATTGCCTACCCTGAACCATTTAGTGGTGCCTGGGCTGATTGGAACACTCGTGCCAAGGTTCTCATGGATGAAGCGCAGGCTGACCCCGCCATTACTTTCATTGTGACCTTTGGTCATCAGCCAGCCTATTCGTCCGGTTACCATTTCGATGTTACTAGTTTGCGGACTTACCTGGATGGATTGGGTGCATCACACAGCAAATATGTGTTGAATCTAAATGGGCACAGCCACAACTATGAGCGCAGCTTTCCACAGAGTAATGTAGTGCATATTACGGCTGGTACGGGTGGGTCTAGCCTGGAACAGATCGGTACGTGTTTATGGGGGATCTGCACGCAACCAGCCTGGTCGGCCCAGCGATATATGCGCCTGGGTGTAGTAAGGTTATCTTTTAATGCCACTTCCATTCAAGGTGAATTCGTCTGTGGTCCTGCCGGGGGAGGCACGAATGATATTAATTGCACTCAGGGAACTGTGATTGATTCCTTCACTATCGGCAGCGGCGGACCAACGCCCACTGCAACGTTCACACCAACTCAAACCCTCACTCCCACAGTGACTCCGTCGCATACACCAACCTATACCTTAACACCATCCAATACGCCGACTCAGACGCCTTCAAACACGCCCACATTTACGTTCACTCCAACATCAACTCCGTCGAACACACCAACTTATACCTTCACGCCATCCAATACGCCAACGCAGACACCTTCAAGCACGCCCATATTTACGTTCACTCCATCGAACACACCAACCTATACCTTCACGCCATCCAATACACCTACACAGACGCCATCAAGCGTGCCTACATTTACGTTCACTCCATCGCATACACCAACCTATACCTTCACACCCTCCAATACGCCTACTCAGACTCCTTCAAACACGCCCACATTTACGTTTACCCCAACCTCAACTCCGTCGAACACACCAACCTACACCTTCACGCCGACCAATACACTTGCTCCAATAACCAATACCGGCTTCCACGCCCCAACCGCAAATAGCGCAGTTACCACCAGAGCTGGGGATAACAATGGTTATCAAACCACACCTGCCAATGCCTACCTGGCAGATGGGCTGTTTGCGGTTGACACAAATAGCGGCACAAATACCAACACTTCCTGTACGAACAACGGTAAAGATAGGCATGATTTCTATACTTATTCGCTAAATGTGCCCAGCGCGGCTACGATTCAGGGGATTGAAGTAAAACTCACGGGAAAAGTAAACAGCACCACTGGTTCACCCAAGTTTTGCATCCAATTGTCCTGGAACGGCGGTACAACCTGGACGAATGCCAAATCCACGTCAACATTAAGCACCACCAACGCCGCGTATCTTTTGGGCACCTCCATCGATACTTGGGGCCGCACCTGGAGCGGAACCAATTTCACCAACGCCAACTTCCGTTTGCGAATCATTGACGTTTCCGGTTCGACCTCCAGCACATTCTCCCTGGACCAGGTCACTGTGCAGATCACATATAAGTGATAATCAACGCATACAATTCTAAATAAACAGAACCTTTAATCAAAAGAAGTTGCCAACAATATTTCAACTTATTGTTGGCAACTTCTTTTTTAATCACACTCAAAACTTCAGCACGCTGCTTTATAAAATGGCAAGATTAGAATGCTTTCTGAGTGACATCAACCCGCATCCAGCGCAATTCAGGCGCATGGACAGACGGAACTAACACATTTGGGGACATCCAACGCACTGCAAGCACCTATCCTGCATCGCAAAATCTAAAAAATCATCCAGAGCTGCAACTTACTCTCAATACCACTTCTTGATTTTCAAAAGGCGGTTCGAGTCTGCCTGGGGCACAACATATGGTGCATATATTCCATATAGTTTTTTATTTTAATGGTTCTGCTCGGTTGGGCATTTTTGGGGCTTGCCGATCTAGGACTTAACGAAATTGTTGGGTTTTCCCTATCCGCGTACAAACTCAGGCGCAGACGGATATCCTACAAGCCATATTGGATATGGAATGTCAAGGATTTCAAGGTTTTCGTCACAATCCGCCCGCCTCTGGCAGAATTTTTACTTTTTTCAGCATGTATATTCCTTACAAAGCTGCAATGGGTTTTAGAGCTGTACAAAAATGTAATGAGTTTTGGAACTGTAATCCTTATCAACGTTAGCATACCTGGTTGATAATGAAAATGTCAAAGGAGAAAATATCTCAACCGAATTTGCGACTGGCCAGGCAAATTCCATACTTCGCTTTTTTCTCCATCTCTGATGTGCAACCTTGAATTGCCTTCATATACGGCGTCAAAGACAGCCTTTGCCTAACACAAGTTCCCGAGAAGCCTGCTCGCCGTTTCATTTCATTCCAACCGCACGATATAAACGAAAGGAAGTTTCAATGTTTACATCTAAAAAACTTAACCATATTACAATCGTTATCGCAGTAATTGCGTTAGTCTTGGGGACATTTATTAATGCGCAAGCTGCACCACTACCGCAGCCCCTTGCCATCTCGTCACCTGCCCAGAGCGTTCAGTTGACATTTTCTCCCAAAGCCGATTCTTATGTTCGACAAGCGAGTCCCACCTCGAACTATGGCACGAATACAAAACTATGGGGCGAGGCAGGCACCAATGCAAACTACGAGATCAATCTGAGTTTCACGGTAAGCGGAGCACCCGGGCCGGCACAAAACGCTAAATTGCGCCTGTATGCCACCTCAGGCACAGTTGATGGACCGACTGTATATGCTACCAACAATAACTGGACTCAAACTGGGATTACCTGGAAAACACGGCCAGCGCGCACAAGTGCTAGGCTGGATGACAAAGGCATAATCGCATCGAACACATGGATCGAATTCAATGTTACCCCTCTCCTATCTGGCAACGGCACCTATAGCTTTGTGCTCGTCAGCACCAGCCCAGATTCTGTCTCGTTCTCGTCACGGGAAGGCAGCCAGCCTCCACAGTTGGTGCTGTCTTTTGGAAGCGGGATTACTCCCACAACCACAAAAACAACTTTTACACCCACCAACGTGCCGACTGGTACGTCCCTCCCACGAACAGCAACTGCCATGCCGACAACATCACCGATACCTGCTACCAACACTCTGGCGCCAACTATTACCGCAAATACTCCAACGTCAATTCCTGGTAATGTTTCTCAAACCAAACATTTTACTGCTAACGAAACGTCATATGCAGATAGTGCGGCAATTGGATTTAATGTTCACGATACCGGGATGAGCACAAGTACGATTAATGCGTTGCCTGCCGGATCACAGGCAATGGTCTGGGTCGGCATCGGAGCCAGCAACTGCTCCGCAACCTTGTCATCAACATTTAAATCGTTTGTATTGGATAATGCAACAAACCCCAGACTTTATGGATTTTACCTTACGGATGAACCCTTAGATGACACATGTGTAGCGGCAGTGACGGCATACACAAAATATATTCACGATAATGCTCCTGGCAAAAAGGCCTTCATTCTTCTCACTGACTGGCCAGGTACATATGCTGCATATCGTCCAGCTATAACGAACGTGGATCTTTTTGGTCTTGATCCGTATCCGGTCAAGGATGGCACATACGACAGCACTCTTATCCCAAATGAGATTAACAATGCAATAGCTGCTGGGATACCTCTTGCCAGCATCGTTCCTGTATTCCAGACATTTGGCGGCGCAGGTTGGGATGCTCCAACTGCCACACAGTTGACTACTATTCTCGGTCAATGGGCTACGCTGGTTCCAAACCCGCCACTGGATTACGCGTACTCATGGGGCACGCAGTCTAATTATCTTTCTGCGGCATTAGTGAATCGGCCTGACTGGCGTGATATTATGGCTGTGCACAATAAATAACGCGCAATCAGTTCCTTCAGATAGCACCTCAGTAAAACGTGGAAGGGTATAACCGTTGTGGAAAATGGGATTCATTGGCAAACTCGAGCAACGACCAAATCACGCGAGAAGCCAATGAACCCACAAGAGCTATTTTGCCCGAATATGGACTGTCCTGCAAGAGGACAAGTCGGAAAAGAAAACATCCATGTTCACAGTCAAAAAGATAAGCGCTGTATTTGTGAAGTTTGTGGACAGACCTTTACGACAACGACGGGTACCATTTTCTATCGGTTACGCTCAAACCCGCAATTGGTGATGTGGGTGATCGTTTTGTTAGCCTATAGCTGTCCTGTGCAAGCGATTGTCAAAGCCTTTGGTTTGGATGAGCGGACCGTTGGTGATTGGCACAAACGGGCAGGCAAGCATTGCCAACAAGTCCATCAACATCTGGTCGAAAGCAGTCAGCATGATTTACAACAAGTGCAGGCTGATGAAATCAAAGTCAAAATACAGAAAGGCACGATCTGGGTTCCCACCCGTCTGTGGATGGGCGGGGTGCTTAGCCCCAAGCGTGATCTGGATTTGATTCAAGCCTTGATCGACAAGGTGCGAGAGATGGTTTTATGCCGTCCGCTTTTGTTGGCGGTGGACGGGTTAGCCAGCTACGTCAGTGCCTTTCGGAATGCGTTTCGCAGCAAGTTGCCGAGGCGTGAGGGAGAGACGGGACGATGCAAGCTGGTTTCCTGGCAAGGCATTGCCATCGTGCAAGTGGTCAAACAATGAGTCGAGGGTGTCCTGAATGTGGATCAACGGATTATCCAAGGTGCTGAAGGCATGGTAGAGCGTCTCATCAAAACTACACAGTGCAAAGGCGTGATCAACACGGCTTTTATTGAACGGCTCAATGCCACTTTTCGCCAGCGGATCAATTCGTTGACACGTCGCACTCGTACTTTAGCCCAATGAGCTGAGACTTTGGTGGCAGGCATGTATATCGTCGGCTGCTTCTACAATTTCTGCGATTTCCATCATAGCCTGCGTTTGAAGTTGTCTGTCGGTTCTTTTGGCTACCACTGGGTGCAACGAACTCCAGCGCTTGTAGCAAGATTGACCGATCACCAATGGACACCGATCGAATTGTTCAATTTCAAAGCTCCACCGCCACCTTGGCAACTGCCCAAACAGCGCGGTAGACCTTCGACTGCCATGCTTCGATTGGCTCACCAATGGGCATCTTGACCACGTTTAAGTGTGGTGACACCTTCCTTCCTACTCCCACACTAATGACAACCAATACGCCTACCATTTCGATAGTGCCAGACGGTTTGTTACCTGCGACACCAGTAAGATTTTACAACGAGTGCAGTTCGCCGTAGCCAATGGAATCCCCTTTCTGCTATTGTTCCCGTTTTTGAGGCATTTGGACAGGAATGGTCGGCTAGAAGATGGTGAAAGTATTTACTACCGGACGCCAACAACGACAGAGTTTCAGGATATGCTTAACCTTTGGGAATCCCTGGTGCCGAACCCTATTTTTGACTTTACCTACAGCTGGGGAATTCAATGCACCGAAAGCAGCTGCCCTGCATCGCAAAGTCTGAAGAATCACCCAGAGCTGCAACTTCTCATCAAGCAACATAACTTAAAATGAGTTTGGATTAGGCGATCAGAGCAGATGAAATCTGGCACAACAAAGGCTGTACTAAACCACCCCCCCGCAAGAAGAAAGCGGACGGGGTGGTTTAGTTTATCGGAAGACAGATTGCAATTTAAGAGCAAGATCTTGGAATTATTGGGTATCAGCGTTTGCAAGTGCGTTTATACTATCTCTAACTGCTTGAACCACCAGAAGAACATCTTCATTTGTCATTGTCGGATATAGAGGCAGAGTCACTTCGCGCGCAGCTATATTTTCTGTGAGCGGCAGGGAAATATTTTCATACTTATTTTTGTATGCTGTAAATTTATGGATTGGAGGATAGTGAATGCTGGTCTGAATTTGTTGCGACTTCATTTGCTCCATGAATGCAGTCCGATTCACCTCCAATGGCAATAGAATCGGCATGATGTGGCAGGATGAAATCCCTGGATGATTTTCAAACGGGATGGTGATCTGAGATACATATTCATGCAGCATGTCACAATACAGGCGGGTAAGTTCTACACGCCTGGCATTATTGCGATTTAATTTCTTTAGTTGTTCCAACCCCAGAGCTGCGCGGATTTCGTCGATTCGGTAGTTGTAGCCCAATTCAACAACATCGTAACTCCATGCATGTCCCTTATGCCGATCCCAAGTTAGGGTGGTCATACCGTGTGAACGCAGTGTACGCAATTTTTCAAACAGGGCTTCATTGTTGGTAACTATCATGCCACCCTCGCCGGTGGTCATATTTTTATTGGAGAAAAAGCTAAAACATCCGATATCGCCCCAGGTTCCTAAAGCACGCCCATCCAATTCTGAACCGACGGCATGTGCATCATCTTCGATAATCCGCAGGTTATATTTTTTCGCCAGTTGCATGATCCGGGGCATGTCACATGGATAGCCTCCATAATGAACAACGATGATGGCACGGGTCTGGGGGGTGATTAGTTGTTCAATCGCTTCAGGAGAAATATTAAAATCCTTCTCGCTGGTAATATCTGCAAAAACCGGAGTGGCGCCCGTATAACGAACGGCGTTCGCTGTGGCAACAAAGGTTAGCGACGGTACGATAACTTCATCGCCAGGACCAAGTCCAATTGCCATGCAGGCAAGGTGAAGAGCCGCTGTGCAATTAGAAACGGCGAGTGCATATTTCGCCCCAGTATAGGCTATAAAAGCCTGTTCAAACTCCTGGGTCATGACTCCCATCGTCAGCCAACGGCTTTGAAGCACCTGCTGCACCGCTGCGGCTTCTTCAGGACCAAAATCAATATCGGCAAGTGGAATACGCCAGTTCATTTAAAAGCCTCCTCAGGCAAAAATTCAGAACGCATTTTTTCAAAATCTTGGCTGGCACTTTCATAATCATCAGGACGGCCTAGATCCTGCCAATAGCCATCAAACTGATAACCAACTACTTTCTCGCCAGCCTCAATCAATTTCTGCATCAAATTGGGAAAATCAAGATATTGGCCAACAGGGATATAGCTCAAGACACGTGGCTCGAAAATATAAACACCCATGCTGACCATATAATCGTTAGTAGGTTTTTCAATATAACCAGTTAGTTTATAGTCGCCATCAAATTGTAAGACCCCCAGATCGATTTTCTGCTTTCGGTGATGAGAAGCGATCGTTGCAATGGCATTCTGTTCGTGGTGGAACTTTAATAAAGCATTGAACGACAGAGTCGTTAGCACGTCACCATTGGTTATCAGGAAAGTATCATCCAAGCCATTAACCAAGGCAATCGGGCCAGCAGTGCCCAACGGTTTTTCTTCGTAACTGTAGGTAATCTTTAAGCCAAACTGGGAGCCGTCCTGAAAAAAAGCCCTCAGCAGTTCTGAAAGATGTCCAACAGTTAGAACAACTTCGTCAACCCCGGCAGCCTTCATTTGACGTAGCAAAACTTCTAAAATAGGCATATCGCCAATCGGCATCAGTGGCTTGGGTAATATCTTAGTATAAGGCGCAAGCCGTGCTCCCCTTCCACCAGCAAGTACAACTGCTTTCATCGCTATTCCCTTTCTTAAAACTCGTATGTACCAAGACGATATAAATCAAGATGTTCCCGCATCCAGGCGATGGTTTGGTCCAGTCCAAGATCAAAATCAATTTCGGGAGACCAGCCGAGTTTTTCCCGCGCAAGAGTGTTATTGGAGAGCAAGCGAAACACCTCAGATACCTGCGGGCGAAGCCGTTGAGAATCAACCTCTATTTCGACAGATTTTCCTGCCTTCTCGATAATCTTTCGAACCAGATCACTAATCTTGATTTCAATACCTGTTCCCAGATTGAAGGTTTTTCCTTCAACTTCAGGGGCAATCGCAGCTTTGATAAACCCGTTAACTGTATCGTCCACATAAGTGAAATCACGGGTGGTCTCAAGGTTTCCCAAATGAATAACTGGTTGTGTCAACACTTGGGTAATTGTCGCCGGGATGATCGCTCTGGCAGATTGACGCGGCCCAAAAGTATTGAATGGCCGAACTGTCACTGCTGGCAATCCATAGGCACAGTAAAAACTCTCAACGAGTTTATCCGTGCCAATTTTGCTGGCTGAATATGGTGATTGCCCCTGAAGCGGATGTTCTTCATCAATTGGAACCCTTAGCGCGGTTCCATAAACCTCACTAGTAGATGTGTTGAGCAAGCGTTCCACATTAGCATCCCGGCAAGCCGTAAGTACATTTAGTGTGCCAATCAAATTGGTTTGGGCAACTTCAACTGGATGAACGTAAGAATATGGGATAGAAATTAAAGCGCCAAGATGAAAAACCATCTGACAACCTTCAACGGCTTTCTGTACTGCCAGCGCGTCGCGCAGATCCCCGGGAATAATTTCTAGCTGACGAAAAATTTCGGGGCTTACCAATTTCAACAGACCCGGGTCGTTACGACTGGTATAGCGAATAAAGCCTCGCACCGAAGCGCCCTCTTTGACTAATCGCTCTACCAGATGACTACCAATAAACCCGGCGGCACCTGTTACTAAAACTCGTTTACCCTGTAATGGTTTATCCATCTTTTTCCTCTATTTGAATAATTTTACTTTGGTCGTAATACTTGGTAATATCAACACTGCTCGAACCGAACTCAGGATTGGCTGTATTTTGTGGGTCAAGATACAAGCTGATCGTGGTTGTAACCGTGAATTGATGTGTATTGATCCCAAATGGACCAAATGGTTGTAAGAGTCTATTGTAGATTCGCTTGGCAATCATCGATAGCTCGGCATCGGATGAGAAATGCTCAAGAATTAATGTGAACTGATAGTCGCCAGTGCGGGCGAGTGTATCGCTTTCACGTTTAGAGCCAACAAGCCTCTCAGCTGCACCTTTTAGCACACCGTCTCCAAATTTACGCCCAAAAGTTTCATTGATTTCCTTCAAACCCTCGAGATCAATGAACATGACAGCCTGTCGGATCTTGTAGCGTCTTGCATTGATCAGGGACTGTTTTAATCTGTCTTGTAAAAGGTAGCGATTGGGTAATTGGGTAACCGAGTCATGTAGGGCATTGAATTCAAGCCGTCGTTCCAACTGTAGGGTTGTACTCGGGGTTGTGCTTTCCCTTTTATACCGGGGTTGAGTAATCTGCTGGTCCACCATGTGTAAGAGGTCATTAAAATAAATCAGGCGGATATTATGAGTTTGGCAAAGATTGAAGATATATTCGTCTGTTTGAGGGGATGTCGCCGGGATGGTCGATAAAATCATGCCGATATCATGCTGTTTAACCAGTGCAGGTAAATCCCTCAAACTGCCCAACATCATTGTACCATTGATGAGCATTCCTTGTAGTGTTGGATCAGTGTCATCAACCATGCCAACGATTGTGAAGGGCGCAGGCAGGGTTTTTCGTCGCAGCAACCAACCAGAGACCTGAGAGCCTTCTCCGTTTCCGATGATCAGAACTCGTTCTCCACTGACAAGGTCATTGGGTCGCCAATTTAGCCATCGGCTGGCTATGGCTATCAGCAAACTCAGCCGATAACGGACCGCGATGAATCCGAGCATCGCCATTATACCAATCGTGACCACCATGCTGATATATAATTCAGGCAATCCCAACATGTGTTGAATCCCAAACTGGTTGAGCAGGACAATCAATGCTACGCTTGTGATACTGGATAAAACTAACCAGACAGCATCCCCCGGCCTGGATTTTGACCATAAAATGCGGTTAAGCCCCATCGAAGCGTTAAAAATACTGAATGGCAGTGCCAAACCGAATGCCATGATTATGTCGGAAGATAAATCCGAGTTCAATGGCACTAAGGGACGAAACAATATTTCGACAGTTGCAATTGCAACCAGAGAGACGCCCAGGTCAAGGATAAACCATTTGAGATAGCGGTTGCTTAAACGTGAAAAAGGACCAGCAAACAGGTAACCTTCAGGAATGCTGGAATTTGTAATGCGCGGAATGAGAATAGCAATCGTCCAAAATATGATATCAAGATCTGAAAAAAAAGAATGGTGACGTACGTAAAGATGGTCGAGGCGCATTTTATCCGGCAGGATATTTTGAAAATAATCTCCCATCAAATCGGTTTGCGAGAGCATTTTTTCTTCATCGTGGTAGAGAATACTTGATGGGCTGGTAACCCCTGGGCGCACCATAAGAATCTCATCACGAGCGTCTGGTGGCCAGCTTTTTACAATTCCAACATCTTCGGGACGCGGCCCCACCAGGCTCATTTCACCGATGAGAACATTCCATAACTGCGGTAATTCATTGATCTTGGTATAGCGCAACCAGGCTCCTAGTGGCGTGATACGATTATCATTTTGTGCTGTAACCATGGGACCATCGTAACTCTCAGGACGTTCGTACATGGTACGGAACTTTAACATTTTAAAGGCGCGCCCATTTTTTCCCATTCGAGGACCCCAATAAAAAACTGGACCCGGGGAATCGCGCTTTATCAACAGAGCAATATATAGAGAAAACGGAGCAAGAATGAGTAAACCGATTAGCGCCATCGTGAAATCAAAGGCGCGTTTGGGGGTATCTCGCAAAAACTGATAAATGCAATTGAAGTTTGCGGAATGTTCGTCTGAGACAACATTTTGTGAATTTGGATATGTTTGCGAAGCCATAAATCCTCTATTAGGGTAGAGCGGAGGTATAGTGTGCGTTTGATAACCTTCGCAGCTACTTTCTTCCTGCCACTAGATAACACTTTATTGTCTAACAATTCCTGATAGACAAATACGGGTCGTCTCTGAGATTATTGTGATATCAAAAACGTGTTAACTAGACGTTAATAATTTGAAGATGTTACATGTATCAGACACTACAAAACCCAACTGATCAATCATTCGCGGCAGAATTCTATGTCACCCAACTTAAACGGCCCGAATATATTAATATGTTTTCCACTGTCTGTATGGGGTAGCTCGTCGCCTCACTGAACCATTGGATTGAGCAATATGAAACCCGGTTCGATATTCATGCCAGTACATCAATGTTATCAGCAGTTGGCCCGCTCGGCTCAATTTGGTTTCTACCAAAGCATGTGCTCATTATGACGCACATATGCAGGAAGTCTATTTAGTTGTCCAATGGCAGGGCTGAAATTCTCTCTCTGCTTACTTGCGCCGCATTTCTATCCGTGAGAAGTTTGTAAAATATCCCAACGCCTGAAAAGCGGATAGGTGCGGGTCATCTTCATGGATGTTCTCGGCGTAGGTATCATGGTGCGGGTATTGTGTATGGAGTTGGGATAAAAGCTGCCGGCCTACTTCATCGGGATTGCCTTGTTCGGTGTGTATGATCAAATGACTGAGCGTGGAGCGCAAGGTGAATTTGGTGTTGCGATAGACTAGCCAGCCTGAAGCGCCGTTCGGTAGTTTGATGTGCAACCCTTCAGTATTGGGCGAATTTTGCATGGATGCTATGGCGTTGATCCAGGTGAGATGTACGGGATAGGATTTAAGTTTTTCCATGGCTCCATCGAAATCAAGCCAGATAATTTCATCATGTAGTGGAGCTGTAAGAGGACGCGGTGCATGCCGCATGACCAGATAATTTCCGGTCTCGACAAAGCCTTTACTGAGGAAAAGCTTATAGGCGGGCTCGTTGTTCTTGATCACTTCCAAATGGATTTCTTTTGCGCCCAACGTATCGGCATTCTTCAACATACTATCCATTAAGGCTGAACCAGCGCCCGTTCGGCGGGAGATGGGTAACACCCCCAGACGCGTGATCCAGGCGATCTTGCCGCGGATACCTAACATGCTTAAGCCAAGCACTTCACCGTCCGCCGTGCGCGCAACGCATGATTGATGCAGATCAACGTCAAAGTCATGCACATATTCACCAAGCCGGTCTGCACTCATCGGCATGGGGACGAGATAATCCACGCGGGTCTGATTGTAGAGATCGGTCAGTTCTTGTAGGGTGAAGCGGTCAGCCGGTATGATTTCCACTGTCATGTTGGCTGTTTGCCTAGAACCGAATCAATGATATCAACGAGTTGTTTGAGCGAGAACGGTTTACACAAATAGCCATTTAAATTGTAGGCGTTGACCGTTTGCCGCGCTACTTCCTCGGTCCATGCGGTAAGGACGATGATGGGGGTGGTAGCCAGGGTTGGATTGCCTCTTAGCCAAACGGACAAGGTCTGACCGTCAGCGTCGGGCAAACCCAGATCGAGCAGGATCAGGTCCGGCTGGGAAGCGAATGCGAGTTCCAATCCCGCCTCAGCATTTTTCGCGAAAAGAAATTCGTGTCCGCGTGATTTGACAACTTTTTCAACGAATGTGATGTTGTCCTGAATGTCTTCGATATACAGAATTTTTGCCACAACCAGCTCCTTTGTAGAATAGCTGTATCAATAAGGGTATTCTATCATTTGAAAAGCATGGGTTAAAAAGAAACTCACCCGTACAATTTTTTTTCAGGGTGAGTGATATTTGCAAAGTGACGACTCTTACGGCGCCGGTACGAAGGCTTCCACGCGCGCCCACAACTCACGGATGTTGATCGGTTTGGACATATACACATCGCACCCGGCATTCAAGGCTTTTTCCGCATCGCCTTTCAAAGCGTTGGCTGTTACGGCGATAATGGGAATAATCTTTAACTCGCGCTTGCTGCTGGCGCGCAAACGGCGCGCCACTTCATAACCATCGATATCCGGCAGGTTGATATCGAGCAGGATCAAACTGATTTCCTCGGCTTCTGCCATATCGACACCTTTGAGACCGGTCGGGGAGTGCAGTAAGGTATATCCGCGGGCTTCCAACGCGCGCCGGACGAGGGTGGTGTTATCAGGGTTGTCTTCTATATATAAAATATTCAAGTTCATGCTTTATTCCTTACGCTTCTTTGTGAGTTAACTTTCTGACCTTTTCCAGCAGTTCCTGAATGCTGATGGGCTTGGACATGTACGCATTGCAACCGGCATTCAAAGCTTTTTCGGCATCGCCTTTCATGGCATTGGCAGTCAGGGCAACGATTGGGATGTTAGTCAAATCTTTTTTTGTACTGGCGCGCAACCGGCGGGCGACTTCGTAACCGTCAATATCCGGCAGGTTGACATCCAACAGGATCACATCGATATCCTGAGTTTCCGCGAAGAGTATACCTTGAAAGCCGGTCTTGGCTTCGACCAGCGTATAACTTTCCGATTGCAGAATGCGCCGGACGAGGGTCATGTTATCCGGGTGGTCTTCGATGTATAGAACTGTGGGACTCATGCCTACGCTCCATGGGTTTCGTTGGATTCTTCGATTACATTAATTACTTTATCCACAAATTTTTTGGTGGATAGCGAGCCTTTTTGATACAGCGCTTGAATATGACCGTTCAGGCGTTGGCGTTCTTCAATTGTAATATCTTTTGCGCTGACCACCACGATGGGGATGTCCTTGGTGCGTGGATCAAGTTTGAGTTCTTCAACGAGTCCAAAGCCATCGATGCCCGGCATGGTGAGATCAGAAATGATTAGGTCGGGTAATTTCTGGCGCGCCATTGCCAGACCTTCCCAGCCGTCCTTGGCATGATAGACGCGATAGGCTTTGTGCCCTTCGAGCATGCGCCGGATCAATAACGCATCGTCGGCATTATCATCAACCAATAATACTGTAGTTGCTTTTTCATCCAGGTTTTCGAGCGCGGCTTGCAGACCTTCACGCGGCGCGGCGGATTGATCTTTGCTGAGATGCACATCCACCGCCCATTGATCGCCGAGCACATGCTTTTCGACGGGGAAGGTGTGACCGGTGCAATTGACAACGACTTTCTCATCTGTTTTGATGGTGCCGTTGCGGATCAACTTCTCGAGTCCGGCGAAGGCGACGGCTGTTGCTGGTTCGACAGCCATACCTTCGCTTTTAGCGAGTGAGCGCATGGCTGAGAACGCTTCGGCATCCGTCACGGATTCCATCACACCGCCGAATTGTTGGGTTAGTTTGTAAAGATACGTATATGCCTTGCCGGGGTCGCCGGTGGACAAAATAATAATGCTCGTTTCAGGGATGATGGGATCAGCGACATCCTTACCTGCTTTGAAGGCGTGCACCATTGGCGCACAACCTTCAGCTTGAATGATGCCCAGTTTGGGAATGTGATTGATCAGCCCCATGTTGAACAATTCCTTGAAACCCTGATAGACACCGAGCGGTCCCAAGCCGCCGCTGACTGCCTGGATATACCAATCCGGAGAGTTCCAGCCGAGTTGTTCCACGATCTCATAGGCGATGGTCTTCATCGCTTCGCGCGCCGGTATGGATGTGGCTCCACGATCGAGCAGTAGATTGCGGCGCTTTGCAAATTGCGATGCGATTTGTTTAGTCTGGTCGTAGTTGCCGCTGACGCGAATCACTTCAGCGCCGAACAGCGCGGCTTCACGTAATTTTTCCTGCGGCACGAGGCTGGTCATAAAGACCCAAAGTTTAATACCTGCTCGCGCACAAGCGGCGGCATATGCCACAGCGGCATTACCGGTCGAGGCGATGACCGCTTCCTTGATTCCATTTTCTACCATTGCTGCAACAGCACCGGCGGCTTGACGGTCTTTGAAGGAAGATGTCGAACCGTAGCGTTCATCTTTGAAGTAAACCGCAGCATGCCCAAGGGCGGGAGCGAAGCGATGTGACAGCCACAGCGGAGTTCCACCAGCGGGATAAAGGTCCAAAGCGGAGGGATCGTTCAGCGGCAGGATGTCCTGATAGCGCCACATGTTGGTGGGACGGTTCGGAAGTCCGCGCAGGAGCTCGCGTTTGAAGGCGTCGTAATCGTAACGCGCTTCGAGCCATTGCGATTCACATTTCGTGCAGACCGCCGGGACGAAGGGTTCGTAGGGCTGATGATTGCCGCAGAGATTACATTCCAGATACTTGGGCGTTGCCATTTACTTTTCCTGTTTTTCGATGACTTCAGTAATACGCGCTTCGAGAGGCAGTTCAACAATAAAGGTTGAACCTTCGCCTTCAACGCCGGTGCTTTCAGCCCATAGGCGTCCACCGTGCATTTCGATGAGACGACGGCTGATGGGCAGACCCAAACCTGTGCCACCAACTTTGCGCGTGGTGGATGTATCCACTTGCGTGAATTCCTGGAAGACCGCTTCAAGATGATCGGGTGGAATACCGATGCCGGTGTCCTTAACCTTGATCAAGACTCGCGCACCATCCAGCATGGAAACCCGTAGAGAGATTTTCCCGTTAGTTGTAAATTTGATCGCGTTGTTGACCAGGTTGATCATCACCTGACGTAGGCGGGTGTTATCGGCATAGACTTCGATCTCCGCATCCGAGTCAGGCTCGGTAAAGAGCGCAGTGTTCTTCTCGCTTGCCAGCGGGGAGGTAATGCTGGTGACTTCATCAAATAGACTATGGATCTTGAATGTTTCAGGATGCAGGTTCATGCGTCCGGATTCGATCTTCGCCATATCGAGCACATCGTTGATAAGGTGCAGGAGATGTTGTCCGTTCTTTTGAATGAGGCGCAGATCGTTATCCATGTAATCGGTCAGTTTGCCGTCCAAGCCTTCGAGCATCACATCGGTGAAGCCGAGGATGGAGTTCAAGGGTGTGCGCAACTCATGTGACATGTTGGCGAGGAACGCCGACTTGAGGCGGTCGAGTTCCTTTAGTTCGCGGGCACGTTTCTGAAGTTCTTCAGTGAGGCGCAGCGTCTCAAGATGGATGCTGGCTTGCGCGGCGATGGCGGCGGCAAGGTCTTTGTTTTCCTGCGAAATATTGGACATGCCCGAAACGGCAAGCTGCCCGATCGGTTCACCGCTCACGACCAGAGGTTGTTCAAGATCATATGCGGTTGCAATCGTTTCGGTGCCAAGCGGGGAGACTTTGAGCGAGTCATATACGAAACCGGTTGCCTCTTCTGTCTCTGTGGTGAAGGTCTCCCAGTTTTGACGGGTGAGGCGGCGTGTCGCTTCTTCTGCTTCGGCGCGGGCGCGCGAGGCATCTGCCAACAAACGAATATTCTCGACCTGCTGCCCAACCTGTTTGGCAATTGCGCTGACAAGCGACTTATCTTCTTCGGCTAGCGTGCCCTTGATAAAGAATTTGCCAACTTGTTGATCGAGCACATGCATGGTCTCTTCGTGATCGTATTGAGCCGGAGCTGAATCTGTGAATGGCTCCACAGAAGCCTGGTCGTAGGCATAGCCGATCCGTTCGCTGTTGTGAATGGCATCGAGAAAGTTTGCCCAGTTCCGATGTGTAAATTGATGCGTCGCTTCTTCTGCCTCAGCCAGCGCGCGTTCCGTGGCAGCCAGCAGGCGCAGGTTTTCGATCTGAAGCGAAGCTTGCTGCGCAACGGTATTCGCCAGATTTATATCGTCCTGAGTCAGTGGACGATCAGGAGACTGGGTGACTTGCACTTCTCCGATGGTTCTGCCGCTGGCAGTTAATGGGGACTGGAAAAAATCCGCCTCATGCTTAACCGCTGGCTGGTTCCCGCGAATGGGCGTGACCTGATCCCCAGCATAAGCGAAACCAAGCTCTTCCTTCTCATAGATGATGGAAGCGGAGAGTTTTTTGGTTTCCTGATCCTTCAGTTGCGTTTCCAATTCCTGAACACGTTTGCGCAAAGCTTCCAATTCCCAAAGCAAGGGGGCAGGCGTGTTGCCAGAAGGCGCGTGCCCTGCGAGCGCAGGTTCCGGAGTCTTTCCATTCGGTTCAGAAACAGGCTGTCCCATTTCTGAGAACAACTTTTCAACCCGTTTTCTGGAATTATCTTTTGACATCAGCAATTCTCCTGCAAACAGGTCTCTGTTAAGAGGTTTTATCCTTCATGCTCAATTGCGCAACGGTCATCGGCGCACCCAGAGCGTGACCCAGTTCGCGCGCGGCGATCTGCAAGACCGCTTCCACCGAAGTAGCGCTCTGGATCTTCTGGTTGATGGTGTTCAACATCGATTCACGTTCAGCCTGTTTTTGAGCGCGTTCGAATTGGCGGCGGTTTTCCAACACGGTGGCGATCTGAGGCGCCAGCGCATTAAACAGACGAATTTCATCTGTAGTGAAGGCATGTGTTTGTACACTTTCAAATAGCAGGAGTGCATCCTGACGTGAACCTACATAGAGCGGTAATGCCGCTACCGCACGGTAATTCACACGTTTAGCAAGTGCTTTTGTTGCATCATCTACCCGTTCATCGTTTAACATATCGTTGATGAAGAGAGGTTTCGTGCTGGTAAATAGTGAAACACTACTGAGAACTTCCTTTGGATAATGAGTTCCAACCGCGGTTGCTTGTAGATCAACACGATTTGACCAATTTGCGATGATGGTCATGCCTGTCAGATCACCGGTCGAGGCATAGTCTAAGCCTCCTAAAATTACGCGATCAATCTCATGAATACCAAGTGCTTCCACAGCAGCTACTACTAGATCTTGTAAACTTTCAGATTGGGTCAAACGACGGCTGGCTTCGAATAATTTTTCAGATTGCGCCAACGCAGATTGGGTTTGGTTGGCTTGCCGCAGGGATTCGATATGCGCGCCCAAACGTTCTGCAACCACATTGGCGAGTTCAACGCCATCTGTATCTGCTGAAGTCAGTCCTTGAATGGAGAAGCTGCCGATCTTTTCATCACGGACTTTGACCGGCAGGGTCATTGCATTGGCGTCATTCTGGGCATTGTTGGATGGCAGTACTTCATTTGAATTATATAAATACCCGAGGCTGTTCGTTTCTCTTGAACTGACATAATCCTGCCAACCTGCAATGGTTTGGAGACGGGCCGCGCGTTCGGCCTCGAAGCGATAGCGTTCAGCGCTTTCCAACAGGCGCAAGTTTTCGATCTGTTGCGCAACTTGACGGGCAACAATATTGACCAGGTCGCTGGTTTGTTCGCGGCGGGCTTCATCAGCGATCTCCACAACGAGCGAGCCTAACGACTCACCTGTCACCGAGATGGAGGCTGAGATGGCGTGTCCAGTTTCGGGGAAGTGCGACGCGTCCACATCGGCGAGTGGGGAAATTTGATTGTGATCGAATACAAATCCGAGTTGTTCCGGTTTGTGGATGGCATCCAGATGTTCGTTCCAGCCGGTGCGTACCAGGCGGCGGGCTTGGGCTTCCACCTGGGCGCGGGCTTGTTCAGTCTCTGCCACCAGGTTCGCATTTTGAATGGCAACTGCCAGTTGACCAGCCAGGGCTTCAAAGGCGGTCAGAACTTCTTGGTTCAATACACCGGATTCACTGCTTTGCATATCGAGCACGCCCACTACTTTATCTGCCACGATCAAGGGCACAGCCATTTCACCGCGCGTATTGGGCAGCAATGGGTTTTGGCGGAAAGTTCCGCTTTTGGTTGTATCAGAGATCACCACCGAACGTCTTTCCACTGCGGCGCGACCGTTGATCGAGTTAGTGTTAAGCGGCAGGCTGTGATTGCGAGCGAGCAATTGTGTACCTACATTTCCAGTACCGGCTTCGAGCTTTAGAGTCGTCTGACTTGCATCGGTTAGATACACCTGAACATAGTACAGGTTGAATTCTTTCAAGATGAGTTCACAGGCATCTTTTAACATGACATCCAAGGCACGCACTTGTGAAACTGACCGGCCCACTTCAGCCGCCAGTTCCAGGTTGCGAGTGCGGTCTGCAACGCGTTGTTCCAAACCTTGCAGGGTGTTCTGCAATTGGGTGGTCATACTGTTGAAGGTGGAAGCAAGCGTACCGACCTCATCGCCAGTCTCCACTTTGGCGCGCACTGCGTTATTGCCTGCCGAGATCTGTTCAGCCACATTTGTAAGACGGACAATTGGACCGGACAAGAACTGCGCGAGGAAAACTGTCAACAAGGCACCAATCGCCAAGATGATCAAAGCGACCACTACGGTGGCTTGAGTCTGTTGACGGATCGGCGCCAAATTATCTGCCTGACTCTGATGGACAACGAGTGTCCAGCCCAGCTTTTGAACCGCAGGCTTTTCATCAGGGTCATCGGATGCAACCGTGGTGGCACTCACCACGCTGGGGACGCCATCCAATGTAAATGTGTCATAAGCTTTTGTGCCTGTCAATACAGGCAGAAAAGCCAATGCTTGAGAGTCAGCCGGGCGGATACCTTCTGAAGTTTCCGGTGCCAACACTTGGCCATCAGGTAGATATAAACTTGTACGACCGGTGTCGTTTAAAACCTTGGTATTCAAAATGGATAGGATCGAGTTGATATTAATCGTTGTGCGCAGTACCCCGGTAACTTCACGGGTTCCGTGACCATACAATGGGACCGCCAGATTTAAGCCGAAGGTTTTACTGCTCTGATCGAATTCAGGTTGCCCAACGTAAATGGCACCCCGCCCGCCGTCATAGGCGGCTTGCCACCAATCTTCATCTGCCTGGTAGTAATCGGAGGTGCGATTGGTGGCGGCAACTTCGGCTCCGTATTTATCGGTTACGAACACTTCGACGTTCTCAGGGAAGGCATCGCGGAATTCGCGCAGTTCGGAAGCTACATCGCTATTGAGTGCCGCACTGACGAGCGGGTCGTTGTCGTTGTTGGCTTTATCGGCGGCGCGCCATTGTTTATCGAAGGTGTCGATCTGTTGTTGATTAGAAATTTGGTTGGGTCCATAAGAGGCGTTGACTTCATCCACCTTGTCTTGAACAACTTTGCTGAGCGCAAATGATTGCAATATATGTGTCTCTTGCAATAAGGTATTGCCGATGGCTGAAGCTTGCGCATCAGCAGCTGACTTGATGGCTGTACCAGAACTGGCTGTCAGGTTTGAGCGGCTGTTATAGTCGTTAACGAATCCTAGGGTTCCAACTGAGATCAGGATTAAGGCGATACCGCCCGTCAATAATTTAGCGCGGATATTACCACTCCAAGCTTGACGCGCGGCTTGAGCAATGAATGCCACGGATAAAATTGATAGAACGACAGTGATAAAAACATTAAAGCCAGCCGGAGAAGTAAAACGTCCAGATGGATTAATTAGATCGACGACTACAACCACGATCAGTGTTGCGGATGTGGCGATGATCGACCATCGCCAGGCGCGGCGCGGCATGGCCCGCCAGGTTAGCAGGGCAGAGGAAATAACCAGATACGATGAAGCCGCCCAAAAGGTATCCCTAAGAATAAAAACAATCAGAAGTGGCACTACCAGGTTCAGTGAGAAAACAATTCCGCTGCCAAGGGCTATTTGGCCTCGCCGCACAATAAATATGCTTGCCAGGCTTACACCAGCCAATAGCAACGGAAAACCAACCAGGATGTAATCTTGCCAATCATGGAAGTTCACCAAGCTGATGGCAAAGGCAAAGAAGGTTAACCCTGCAGCTGTTAGTAAAACTGCACCCCAGGTTGCATTACGTACCAAATTAGCATTCGAGTCAGATGCTTCTTCTGTGTGTAATAGTTTATATTCAGTCATTTTAGAACTCCTGATAATCTTTGCCAGTTAGTCAGCGGAAGTAGATTCGATTGAAACAGCGCTGGAAGCTGATTGGATACTAGCCTTCACACGCGAAGCGCCAGTGGCACTGCTCAGTTCACGGATGGCGGTCTGTAATGTTTCTTCGATGGACGTGGTGCGTTGGATTCTTTGACCGATTGTGTTGACCAGCGATTCTAACTCCGCCTGTTTGCGGGATTGCTCGAACGAGCGCACGTTCTGAATGGATGTGGAAATCTGTGCTGCAAGCGTGGTTTGGATATTGACGTCTGATTCTGTGAAGCGTCCAACCTGATCAGATTGAATATCGAATACACCGATCACATTACCACCGGCGATCATGGGCACAGCCAGTTCAGAGCGTGTATCGGGGAGCAGTGGGTTGGGCAGGAAGTCTGCGGCTATGGTTACATCGTTGACGATAACGCCCTTGTGTTCGCGGGCGGCGCGAGCTACCAAAGATTGTTCACGGTCCAGCGGGATGGAGCGTTTCTCTGCGGTCATGATGCGCCCGGGTTCGCCTGCACCGGCGGTCAGCACCAGGTTCTTGCCTGCTGCATCTAGCAGGTAAATGTGTGAGTGATATAGGTTGAAGCGTTCCTTGGTCAGGTCAACCACTTCCTGTAAAAGCCTTTTGGAATCAAGAATAGTGGCGGTAGCGTACCCACTTCTGCTACTGTGGCGAGTTCAGAGCCACGGCGGCGCACATCTTCGAAGGCTGCGCCAAGCCTATCGGTCATGGTATTGAACGTTTGAGCGAGGGTGCCGATCTCATCAGAAGTGTTTACCTCTGCTTTGGTATTGAACCTCCCGGCGGCGATCTCGCGGGCGGTATTTGTAAGTTGGGTCACGGGTCTCGTGATCTGGCGAGACAAAACCGATGCCAGAATGAGCGTGCCGATCAGCGCCAAAATAACTGTGATGGCAGTAATCGTGAATGTTTGGGTATTGTTTGTCTTGGCAGTTTGAATATCCTGCACGGCTAATTCTTCTCCGGCAGATTCAACCCGATTGATCGACCTTTGAATGGCGAAGGCGGCGGCGCGGACCTCTTCAATTTTTGCAGCGACTTCAACGTCTTTGGCAACCAGATCATCGAACTTGACCAGGTAATCATCTGCCAAGGTTCTGATCTCGGTCTTTTCGCCAGTTTGAAGCAGTTCAGAAGCAGTGACCTGATCTTTTAATTGGGTGACAAATTCATGCACATTCGTCACATACTGCTGATCGCCGCGCAACAGGTAATCCTTTTCGCGACGGCGGATCTGAAGCATCGTGACCACGAGTGGTTCCAAACCCGGGCGGTCGTAGATCTTGGCTTCGATCGCCTGCACTGATTTGCGGAACTCGCCTTCCAAGCCGGTGTCAACAAAGCCTCTTTGTCCGAGCACTTTAACTGCGGCTAAAAACGAATCATCGTAAATAACTACTTCCTGATTCAGAGTGACAAGATCAGATTCGTATTGCGCCTGTGAATAACCACGCAGTGGGTTTCTATCCAATGTTGGGGCTAATGCGTTCAGCTCTTGGATGGTCGCTCTCATATCAGCTGTGTAATCCTGATTGGGTGCCACATAGTTCGAGTATGCCAGATCGTAACCTTCGGTTTTCCAGTTGAGCAGGAAATCTTTTTCTCTGCGGCGGGCTTCGAGGAATTGGCTGCCCAAATGGTCGGAGCGGTTTTGAATTTTGAGACCGCCAGACAATGCGTTTTCATACGAGCCCTGCACCCGGTTCAAGCCGAACAGACCAGATGCGGCAATCACCAGAGCCAGGAGGAATGCTGCCCCAAATGCCACGAGAAGTTTTCGAGAGAGAGACAGGCGTCTCCAAAGATTGAAGCGCCCTGTGCCTGCGGTCATTGTGTCGGTAGTTAATGTCATATTCATGGTCTCACTCCTACTTTTTTGTCTCTGCCAGTGTCTCAGGTTCAAGTGCAACCAGCGTCTGACGGTTGCCAAGCGCATGTCCCAGTTCGCGGGCGGCAACTTGCATGGCTTCTTCGATGGTGGTTGCAGACTGGATCCTTTGTGCGATCGTGTTGATAGCTTCCTGTTGGTGGGCGCGTTGGGCAATTAGATCTTGATTACTCTTTTGCTCGGTGATGTCATGATGAACTGCCAGAAAACCGATGATCTCACCAGCATCGGTTACGATCGCGCTATTTGTACCTGCAATGTAGACCAGATGGCCATCTTTGTGTTTGTTGACAATGTCACCTGTAACAGACTGCTTAGAAAGGAGACCTGCCCAAAATGCTTCATAATTTTCCGATGATAAGAGACCAGATTTGAATATCCTTGGGTTTTTGCCAATCACCTCAGCAGGTGAATATCCATATACTTTCTCGAAGGATGCGTTGGCATAGGTAATAGTTCCTTCAGTGTCGGTGGCGAATATAGCATCGCCTGAATTCTCGATCCCCAATTTAAACCTTGTGCTCTCAAGGTATTGTCGTGCATTCTGAAGCGAAATGGCAACCTGACCGGCGAGCGATTCGAGCAGGGTAATATCGCCGGAGTTGATGTCGTTCGTGACATCATCCTGCACATCCAACACACCTAAAACTTTATCACCAGAAATGATCGGAATGGCGGCTTCACCTTTTGTATCAGGCAGCAAATCATTGGGCAGCCAGTTGGGGTCTTGTGCTGTATCTGATACCAATACAGGTTTTTTGGTTTCAGCAGCGCGACCAACCAGACCGCGTCCTTTTGGAAGCGCATGTCCGCGTTTCATCATCTCTTGCCCTGCTTCGCCGGTACCGGCAGTCAATACCAGGTTCTCACCGGCTTCATCGAATAAATAGATTTGAGCGTAATAATAATTGAAGGCGGTTTGGATCTGGTTCACCACTTCACTTGCCAATTCGCGCGGGTCAAGGATGGATGCGAGGCGGCGGGAGATTTCTGCCGAAGTCTCCAACGCTTTGGTGCGTTCAGCAACACGTTGTTCCAAGCCGACATTCAATTTGGCGAGTTCTTCTTGACTCTGCTTTGCGAAATCAAGCCCGGCTTGAATACTCCTTAATGCCTGGTTGACCAGAACCACGGTCATCACGGATAATGCACCAAAAACGATCGGCTGTTGGATAGAGGTTTGCTGTGAGACTGGCGGCAAAAAACCATGGATCTCGGCATAGGCTAACCCGCTAAAGATCAGGATGTTAATGCCTGTACTCCAATAAGCCGCTCGGCGGCTGATGGTTAAACCCGCGATAATACTAGCCAGGGTCAGCGCCACTACTGCTGGAGCGCGTACTGTACCGCCAGACCCAAACGTGAAAGTAACTAGCGTAGTCAAAAGTATTACGATCGATAAGGCAACCGGTTTGACGTAACCTCTTCGCAAAGGGATTTGTAGAGCCAGCAGCAGCCCGAGCACCACGATAAGTGCGATGATCGTTGAGATCAGTCTTGATCCGGCAACCACGCCGATAAGCGCTAATACCAGTACGCCGGTCAGTGCCACCAGAATCGTATTTATCAGTCCGGCTGTGCGCGTTTTTTCTTCGTCGCCCTTGAAGACTGGCGGAGCAAAAAACATTCTAAGTGTATTGAAAAAATTATTCATCGTAACTACCTCTTCTTATTTGACTTGAACGGGTTTTTCCATTTCGATTTCAACAGTTACAGCGTTGCCTTGTTCTTCAGTTTTATTTTCAATGACTGATTCGAGCGGGTTCGCTTTATCTAAAACGGGTTCTGCCGTCACAGACTTTGGCTGCTTCATTTCTTCCAACGCTTGTGAAACGATCTGGCAGATGCGTTCGGGGTTGACCGGTTTCGTGATCACTTCCTTCACCTTGAGTTGTTGAAGTCTTTCACTCAACTCGGAGGTATCATACGCGGTCATCAGAAAGGTGAAAGCGGGGCATGTAGCAGGTTGATTGTTCAACTTCTCGATCAATTCCAAGCCCGTCATCTCGGGCATGTTCATATCCGTGATCAGGATCTCGGCTTTGCTACTTTCTACGAGTTTGAGCGCTTCACTGCCGCTGGTGGCTGAGATCACTGCCACATGCGAACCCAAACGGGAAATGACACGTGCCAGCATGCTGGCTGTGTTTGGATGATCATCCACAACCAGTATTTTGACTGGTGGGTTAACGCCTGTGGGGAGGGTTGATTCGTCCATGCTCATATTTTCCCTCTAACGGGCGGCGCGAGCGTTGGCGAATAGTTGATAGAGTTGGCAAAAGTTGGGATGCAAAAACCCGCTTCCAACTAAGCCGGAAGCGGGTTCTACATCTAGAAATAGTTTGTCCAGCAGTTCAACTGCTGGACAAACGTAGTAGTTCAACTGCTGGCTAAACCTGTTAACTTGTCACAAACCGATAGCCCGTCCCGCGCACGTTGATCACATAGATCGGGTTGCGCGAATCGGGCTCCAGCGCCTGGCGGATATGGTGGATGTGCCACTTTGTCAATTCCTGCGCCTCACGCGGATCGGTCTCGTAGCCCTGCGCCTCCGCGACCAGCGTCTGATAATCGACCACATTCGGGGCATGCCGCGCCAGTGCCAGCAAATAATCAAAAGAAGTGGGTGGAAGATTGACGGCTTGTTCGTTCAGCGTCGCGCGGCGGGTATGCAGGTCAAGGATGAGTCCGCCGCGTTTGACGAAACGGTCGTCCCCAGCCGATATTATCCCCTTGTGGGAAGCCTGCTCCGGTTTCGATGAACTTTTTTCTGCCTTCGAATTTTCCAGCGCATTCAATTCGGATTGCAGTGCATCGATCTGTCTTTGGATCTCGCGCTTGCGGCGTTCCACTTGTTGCGCGGCAAGGACCAGCTGTGTACGTTCGATCACCGTTTGCGGTTTGAGCGGCTTCAATAAATAATCGGTTGCGCCGCGTCTTAATGCCTCCACCGCTGAATTGAGATCAGGCTGTGCAGTGAATAGGATCACCGGCAATTCAGGGAATTGAGTATGGATGGTCTTGAGCAGTTCAAGTCCGCTCACATCGGGCATGCGGATATCGAGATAGACCAGGTCGAAGGCATGTTCTGAAATCAGATTTAATCCTTCCGCGCCGTTGCTGGCAGTGGTCACTTCATAGCCTGCGCGCTGCAAAATGCGCGCCATGGTTTGACGCAGGCTGGCTTCATCGTCAATGATCAAAATATGACCGCCGGGATTCATGCTACACCTTTTTCGTAAACGGGCAGCCAGATGTTAAACACGGCTCCGCCTTCAGAGTCGTTCTCGGCTGTGATGCGACCATGATGCTGCTGGATGATGTCGTGTGTGATGGTGAGACCCAGACCTGTGCCGGTGTTCTTGCCGGTGATGAACGCATCGAAAATTTTGGGGAGGATCTCCGGGTCGATGCCGGGACCGGTATCGCTCACGGTGAGTAAAACTTCATTTGGCTGAATCAGGTTCCGGGTCCGCACAATGAGGCGCCCGCCGGGGTCCATCACTTCGGTCGCGTTGAGAAATAGATTCAATAACACTTGTCTGATCTGATCGGAGATTCCTAGAGCGGGCAGCAGGTCGGGGTCGGGATGAAATTCGAAGGCGACCTGTTTTTGACGCATGTGCGTGGAGATCAAGGTGTGGACGTCTTCGATCAAGTTGTTGAGTTCCACGGCTTTGAAATCCTGCATGCGCCCGGGGCGATAGGCGCTGCGCAAACGTTCGATCAGCGCCGCCATGCGTTCTGCCTCCGAGAGGATAATGTCGAGATCCTGTTTGCCCTGCACTGAAAGAGTTTCTTCATCTTTCAATAAAAACAGCGCGTTGTGAATTGCCTGTAACGGGTTGTTCAATTCGTGCGAAACGGAGGCGAGCAAACGTCCCACCAGTGCCAGGCGGTCGCTTTGCAGCAACTGTGAGCGGACGGTTTGTTCCTGCTGTAGGGCAGCTTGCAAATTGTTGTAGAGACTGGCTTTTTGCAGCGCCACCGATAATTGACCCGCCACGGCGACCATCAATTGCAGGTCATTGTCTGTGAGACGATGCGGGGGACGATCCTGAATATCCAAAACGCCGACAACATTTCCATCTACTTTAATGGGCACGGTTAATTCAGATTGGGTATCAGGCAGGAATGGATCGCGGGCAAAGAACATGACCTCATTGACGTTATTGGTCACAAAAGGTGTGGCGGTTTCCACCACATGCCCCACGATGCCGGTGCCTCTGGGCAGGCGGTGTTCCTGCTCGAGGATGCGTGTGCCGGTTGCGCCGCTGCCGCTTTTGAGCACAAGCTCGCCGCTTTCCGAGTCCATGAGATAGATCTGGGTATGATAATAACTAAAGTTGTGTTGAAGCAGATTGACAACATCTGCGATGAGTTCGTTGGTGTTGAGGGAGGATGCCAAGCCCTGGCTGGTTTGGTAGAGCGCATTCACTTCTTTGAGGCGCTGCTGGGTGGTCTCAAATAGGCGCGTGTTTTCGAGGGCGATCGCGGCTTGCATGCCGAGCGATTTCAATAGGTCCATGTCGCTGGCGGAGAAGGCGTTCTGTTTTCCGCTCTGTACACTGATCGTGCCAATCTGCTGTCCGCCGCTGCGTACGGGCGCGACCAAAAGGGACTGAAATGTAGGCGGCGCGTCTTTGATGAGGAAGAGTTCGCTGGTATGGATATCGTCGATATTGAACGTCTCACCCGTGCGGATCACATGCCCAGCTACGCCTTCGCCTAGATTCATCTTGGGGCGTTCAAGCATCTCAGCATCTGATTCAAAACCAGAGATCGCGCGGGGCACGATGGCTTCTTGCTCCGCATCCACCAGATGGATGACACTTTCCTCAGCTTGTTGGATCAGCTCCAGCGCCGAGTCCACGATCAATTGCAGGACCTGATCGGTGCCCACGCGTTCGGTTTCACTCAGCGCACGGCTGATCTCGGCGAGGGTATTGCTTTCTTTTAAACGCCGTTGGATCTCGAGGTTTTGTTGGAACCCCAGCAGTGCCAGCGCAACCTGGTTACCTGCCTGTTCAACGCGCTCTATTTCCGTCTGGGTGAAGGTGTGGTGTGCATGAAAGGCAATGATCGCCACACCCAGTTTGTGGTTGCCGGTGATCAAAGGCATGCCGATGATGGAATGGATCGGATAGCGTTTGGCGACCTCAATGTTGATATCCGGCGAGTTGGACACATCTTCCACGGCGATGACCCGCCCAGCCCGCAGGATCGCGGCGGTTAAATTTAACTCGGTCTGATTGACCTCAGCTTCTGTAAATGGGAAGTCCAGTGTGGCGGTGGTTGTAACAGGGCTGGATAACTGCTGTTCTTCATCCCAGCGCAGGATGTAGCAGTCATCGGCGTTGATGATCTTTTTTAGATCGGATGCCAGTGTGCGCATGCTGGCATCGTAATCGTCCGAAAGCAAAATGGTGCGCGTCATCTCGTTCAACAGCGCCAGGTATTCATTTTGACTGCGCAGGTCAGTCTCGGCTTTTTTACGGGCGGTGATATCGGTCATGTGCACGAGTGCTTTGTGTTTGCCCTCAGCGTCCATGTAATACGTGATCGTGATCAGCATCTCGAAAGGTTTGCCCTGCAAGGTCTGGCTGGTGATCTCGCGCTCAAAATAGGTTTCGCCTTCGGCAAAGGCAATGAACTCGTCGTGAAAGTTTTCCGGCGTTATGAATTTATCCAGCGTGCCCAATACATCCGCTTTTGCCTGGGCGTTATACAATTTGAGCATGGCGGGGTTGGCATCCAGAACATTTACCAGTTTTACAGCGCGTTCCAAAAACTCGGGGTGCTTCAATACATAGCCGCGCACATCGGTCACGCCGTCCGCGCGCAACTGATCGATGGCGGTTTTGACCTCTGAAAAATCCTCTTCCCAGATGGCAACAGTCGCGTTTTCGAAGATGTCGCGGTAGTGTGAATCTAACCCGGTAAGCGGAGCGGATGTATTAGACATAGGGTAGATAAAAATTTTACTACCCTATTCATGAATTTGGGCAATCCTGCAACGTCCCTGCCAGATGTTTTTTCCGCTAATCTCGCTAATCTTCGCGAATTGTTTTCAAGCGGATAAGATTATAGGCGGGTTTTCTTTTGGGGGATACAATGGATGAAAGACAAACCGCTTCATACTAGGACTTCAAATGGATACTGTTTTCAAGAACCTAATCCTCATCGACGGCACCGGGCACGAACCCATCGCGGACGCGGTCATCGCTATCCGCGCGGGAAAGATCGTTTATGCTGGACCAGCCTCCGGGTGGAGTGAAGCGGATGCATCCCATGTTGTTGATCTGCACGGACAAACCGTCCTGCCGGGGCTGATCGATGCGCATGTCCATTTATCGGGTTCGGGCGAAGCGGACAGTCAGTTCGAGGTGCCGACGGGTGCGATGACGCTGAAGATCTTATCCAACGCACAGAAGAATCTCGCGGCGGGAATCACAACCGTGCGCGATCTCGGCGGCTGGAGTGAATTGGAATTTGATGTGCGGCGTTCGATCCAACGCGGAGAGTTCGCGGGTCCGCGTATGTGTTTGGCTGGCAGATTTATTTCCATTACCGAAGCGGGCGCGGATTATTATGTGGGCATGTATCGCGTGGCAGACGGCGTGGATGAGGTGCGCAAGGCGGTGCGCGAGCAGGTGAAGCACGGCGCGGATGTGATCAAGATGGGCGTGACCGGCGCGGTGCTGGTGGAAAGCGGTGTGCCGGGCGCGACGCATTTCAATGTGGATGAGATGCAGGCATTGGTGGAGGAAGCCAAAAAGTTCGACAAGCCGGTGGCGATGCACGCGCACGGTATTGATGGCATCACCAAGGCGGTCGAGGCGGGCGTGAACACGTTGGAGCACGGCACGTATTTGTATCAAGACCCGAATGTGATCTGGCACATGGCACTGCGCGGAGTCTTTCTCGTGCCAACGTTGAAAGTGGGTTGGGATATTATCCTGGCGAAAGATTCAAACATCCCCGAATGGATCAGGCAGAAGAATATCGATTCGCAGGGCGATGCCGAACGCAGTTTGAAGATGGCATACGAAGCGGGCGTGCCGATCGCAATGGGATCAGATGTGGGCACGCCGTTGAACTATCACGGCGAGAATGCGTTGGAAATCTATTGGATGCACAAGGCGGGACTATCCGTAATGGATGCAATCGTCGCCGCCACAGGCAACGCGGCGAAAGCATTAGGCTGGGATACTTGGATGGGTACGCTCGAAGCCGGTAAAGTTGCTGATCTGGTTGTATACGATAAAAATCCGCTGGAGGATTTGCGCGTGCTGGCGGATAAACAGAGTCTACAATTTGTGATGAAGGATGGAGAGATTGTTGTGGGTCACGCAGGGAGTGAGTTGCCGAAGGAGTTGCTTGCGAAGCATGTGTTGAGGATATGAAGAGATGGTGGTTAATGGAGAAGGAACTTAGTTGGTAAAGACCAGATTATGTTCATAACAGCATACGTTATCTTTTTATAAAACTTATCAATAGCCAAATTAATGTAACGACCTGGCTGCCCGCCCAAATGCCAATTACAGTTAATAAAAATGCGCGAGCGACATGCTTGAAGTCTCTTGGAAATTCAACATAGATGCCATCAGGTTCATTCGACGATTTTGTGGTTGATTGAAAATCCATGTAAAGCTCTATTAATACAGTTAAACCAAGGACTGCTTTAACAACGATCTCGTAACGATCTACTGTTTTCAGCGCAAAAAATGCCCCCAACAAGCAAGTTCCAATGACAAGCGCGATAAATATTTTTGTTTTATATCGCAAGATGTATTCTCTAATTTTGTTCATGGTTATTAGCTTTTATTGTGTCAAACAGGAAGCTTATAAGGGGATATAGACAAGGGAAGTCTGTGGTTTTGCTAATGTTGCTGTTACTTCAAAAGACGAAGCGCTAAAAATCTCTGTTCAACAAATCATCCGTTGTTTCTCGGCGCAACATTACATTGACTTTCCCCTCTTCCAACATCAATACTTCTGGTCTTCGCGCGCCGTTGTAGTTGGACGACATGCTCAAGTGATACGCGCCTGCGACTGGGATTGCGATGAGTTCGCCTTCTTGAAGTTCAGGCATCAGCAAATCTTCGATGACGATATCACCCGATTCGCAATACGGACCGGCAATAGAAACCTTCTTGCTTCTTTCCCTCCCAACGTTTGTCACTGGTACGCAAGAATATTTCGCGCCATACAACGCAAAGCGCGGATTATCCGCCATGCCGCCGTCGGTTAATATCCAAGTCTTATCGCCGCGCTGTTTGATCGCGCCAACGCGATAGATCGCCACGCCCGCGCGGGCTACGAGACTGCGACCGGGTTCGAGATGTAAGTGCGGGAGAGACAATCCGCGCGACTGACAGCCTTCGATGACTGATTCGGCGATTCCACGCACATAACTTTCAATGGATGGGTTCGGCAGTTCATCTTCGTGATATGCCACGCCCCAGCCACCGCCGGGACAGAAATGCCATTCGCCAGTAAAGCCGATCTCTTTGGCGAGGTCGAGTGCCATGTCAATGGCGGGAATTAATGGCTCAGGGTCACGGAAGTTGGAGCCTTGATGAAAGTGTATCCCTTTGAGAGGGAGATCATGTTCTTTGCAAAACTTTGCCGCTTCGAGAAGCTCTGCGCGCGTCATGCCGAATTTGCTGTCGTGTTGACCGGTCTGTGTGGCGGCGTGATGAGTGGAGACTGCGACGCCGGGGAGCAGGCGGAGCCAAAGATCAGGCGTAGTGGCGACTTCAGTCGCCTGTTGAACGACTAAAGTCGTTACTACGGTTATTAAGTTTTTTAATTCAGTGAGGTTATCAACGACGATTGTGCCAGCGTGTTGCATGGCAGAGTTCAGATCAGCGACGGATTTATTTACCCCATGCACAAGGATATGTTCACGCGGCACGCCGCCTGCGACGGCGATACCAATCTCGCCTTCGCCGGTGCAATCAACGATCAGGTTGTGATGTTGAGTCCATGCGGCGATGGCTTTGCAGAGGAAGGCTTTGCCTGCGTAGGTGATCGTCGACGCGCCGGGATAATACGCTCGCAACGCGGATTGGTAATCCGCCACAGCCAGGTCGAGGGTGGAGCGATCGTAAACGTATAACGGAGTCCCGTTTTCGGCTGAGAGCGAAGCGAGGGAATGTCCCGCAATGAACAGTGAATCGTCGCGGACGCGAGTCGATTCGGGGAAGAGGGCGAGTCGGTTTGTCATCCAGAAAGGGTTGTTAGTGTTCGCCAAAGAATAAGTCCCACCAGACCTGCCAATTCGCCAGCGGCGTTGGAGCGGGGGCCGGTGCGCTCATTTCAAGCGGCGCTGTGCCAGGCTGACCGATCGGCACCACGGGCAGGTCGCCGTCTTGAATATAGTGACCATCGGTGCGCGCCCATTCCTCGACGGCATTGGTCGAACCGGCATAGGCGACCTTGGTTTGCAAGGCGCCCTGGGTTTGGATGGATTGGGTGGCTTGCGCCTGCACCAGGTCGTTTTGTTTGTTGAGCAGGGTGAGCTCTTCGAGTCGCCGGTTGAACTCCAGGACAATAAAGACCAGCATGATCATACCGATGATGACTGCCACGCGCCGCACATTGATGGGGAGGTTGAACATATGCCAATCTTACCGCTTGTCTCGTAAATAAGGAAACTTTTTAAGTTGCTTGTACTTGAATTAATACGCTCGGCAACCTTTATGCGATACTTTGTGAGTGTTCTCGATTTGTCTGGCAAGCGGATATAATCGGACTGCAATTCTTTCACCACAAAGGACACAATGGTCACAAAGGAAAATCTGGGAAAGTCTTCTGGATAAGCCTATTATCCAACCTTGGTGTCCGTAGTGTCCTTCGTGTTTAAAAGAACTTTATTTTGCCTGGAGAATCAAATGCCAAAAGTAAAACAGATCAATCATGTTGCCGTGGTTGTGGAAGATATGGAAAAAGCGCTTGCATTCTGGCGCGATGCGTTGGGAATGGACTTGCATGAACTGCGCGATGTGCCCGCCGAAAAATCTCAAGTGGCGTTCCTGCCGCTCCCCGGCTCGGAAGTGGAGTTGGTCATGCCGACCTCCGACGACTCGGGTATCGCCAAATACCTCGCCAAACGCGGACCCGGTATGCATCACGTCTGCCTCGAAGTGGACGATATTGATGGGATGATGGCGCAGTTGAAGTCGAAGGGCATCCGTCTCATTAACGAAGAACCGCTCACCGCCGCCGATGGCAAGAAGTATGCGTTTGTCCACCCCGAAAGCACATCCGGTGTGTTGGTGGAGTTGTATCAGATTTAAACAAGAAACCTGACAGGTCTTTGCGAGACATTGGTTAGTCATGACCATTGTCCGTGCGAGAGTTGATGATAATCGAATCGCACGATGAGACCTGTCAGGTTTGAAACTTTGTAACCTTTACCCTTCAATAAAGAATAACCTTTCCCGTTCTGTGGGTTGTAACAATCGTCATGCTTGAAAACATCGAATCCATTCTCCGCGATCAATGCGGGTTGACCAAAGACCGTCCCATCATTGCGGGCGTTTCTGGCGGACCCGATAGTCTGTGTTTAATGAGCGTGCTCCGCAAGGCGGGCTATCGTGTGATTGTCGCGCACTTCAATCACAAGCTGCGTCCTGATTCAGATGCCGATGCCAACGTTGTCGAACAGACTGCCGGACGTCTCAACATTGCCTCCGTGATCGAGAACGGCGATGTGCGCGCCTTTGCCGAGGATGGAAAAATATCCATTGAAGAAGCTGCCCGTATTTTGCGTTATCGCTTCCTGATGGCGCAGGCGCGATATTTCAAAGCCCAGGCGGTCGCGGTCGGGCACACGGCTGATGACCAGGTCGAAACCGTGCTGATGCATTTTTTGCGCGGCGCGGGGCTGGCGGGTCTCAAGGGCATGACCCATCGCACGATCCTGCCAACCTTCGATCCCGAGATTCCCATCATCCGCCCGTTGCTCGATCTTTGGCGCGAGGATACCGAAGTCTATTGCGCGGCGAACGGTTTCCGTCCGCGGCATGACCCGAGCAACGCCTCGCTCGATTTCTTCCGCAACCGCCTGCGCCATCTGCTCATCCCCGCGCTCGAGTCATACAATCCGCGTTTTCGTGAAGTGATCTGGCGCACGTCCCGTTCGCTGGCGGGTGACTACGAGATCGTCGCACATGCTTTGGATGACGCCTGGAAGAAATGTCTCGTTCAGGAAAATGCGGACTTCGTCGCTTTTGACTCTTCCATGCTGACCAAGCAACCGCTCGGACTCCAACGGAACCTGATCCGGCGTGCGATCGAGCGTAT
This sequence comes from Chloroflexota bacterium, assembly GCA_040006635.1. Taxonomy (GTDB): domain Bacteria; phylum Chloroflexota; class Anaerolineae; order Anaerolineales; family Villigracilaceae; genus Defluviilinea. Next base: position 12,242 of record JBDTWO010000007.1, on the reverse strand, counting down.
CCACCCTGATAGTTTGGACATCGGCTTCGCGGCATTCGAACGCGCAGGTCAATTTATCAATGCCGATGCCCAACACCAGCATGCCCGCCTCGATCTGGCTGGTGACTTGCATTTATTGCATGAAGGCTTATTGGTCTATGTGGTCGCAGGCGATGCAACCTTGCCGGTCGAACGCTGGCCCCAAATGCCCGATGAAAGCGCAACCATCTCATTGAAGATTCCCGGCTCAATCGAACTCTCCGGTGGCTGGAAGTTAAGCTGCGAACGCTGGAATATCGCCTCGCTGGCAATGGAGCAAGCCCGCTCGAACAATGATCCGTTCCATGTGTGGCTGGATGCGAAAGGGATTTCAGACGCATTAGAGCTACGTGTGCGGCAGGATGGTGACCGCTTCGAACCACTAGGCATGGACGGACACAACATGAAGATCTCCGATTTCTTCATCAATGTCAAATTGCCGCAACGCGCACGCGACCGCTGGCCCCTGTTGTGTTTGGGAGAAAAAGTAGTCTGGGTGCCCGGCTATCGCCCCGCGCATCCATTCCGCTTGACGGATGAGACGCGGCAGGCGTTATATTTTTCGATGACACGGGGGGGGTGAAAAATCTGAACCGCTAAGCGCGCTAAGAGCGCAAAGAAAGAAGAAAGACAATAAAGCACAAGCCACCTGTATTGGTGGCTTGTGTATTTAAGTATATGTCGTTGCGAGGAGGGTGTTCTTCCCGACAAAGCAATCTCTTTACGATGTTGGGGATTGCTTCGGGCTAGCGCCCTCGCAATGACATTATGAACTTCCCGCCAACTGCTTCAACTTATTAAACAACTCACGCCACTGGATCTTCGAAACGCCAATTTTCTGACGGATCGCGTCGGGTTCCATGCCTGCGTGAAAATCGGTCAACGCGCATGTCCAGCGGCACATATCGAAGGAGAGATGTTTCGTCAGCCCGGCTTCGTTGCCGACATCTTCGAGTAGATATTCCAGCCGTCGCTGTGACCAGGGGAAGAGTTTCTCTCCAAGCTCGTATTGGGCGGCATATTCGTTATAGGCGGGGATCCAGTCCTCGGGCAGGATCAGCTTCCGTTCTTTGTAACGATTCGCTGGACTCGCATACTTGATGAAGAGCTGCGGACCGTTGGGCCCCTTCGGGTCCAATTCAAGGTGTTCGAGCAGGATTCCCAACGCCTCGCTTTTTTTGATGCCAGTTGTGAGCAACATATAAACCAGGGTGTAGTAGCGTGCGTCGGGTTTGTCTCCGCGGCGGTGACGGTCTGCCGCGAGCAGGACATCATCGACTTCCTTGGGCGTCAGCACAGTGGGGATGGGGCTAATGGCGGAGCGCTGCGCGACCTTCTCGGCAGGGTCAATGACCAGCACGCCATATTGATGCAGCCACCGAAACAGCGACTTGGTCGCGGTGATGCGCCGCGCCAGAGTCTTGGGAGCGCACGGCACATCACGTTCCTTTTCCATCCACTCGAAGTAACGGTTGAGGTCTTTGGTCGTGACCTTGCCAAGCGTGATATCCTCTGGGAGGAAGGTGGTGAGCAAACGCACATCCGAAAGGAAGGCTTTGATCGTATTCGGCGAACGTCCCTTATCCGCGAGAAATGATTCCCACGAATTGATCGCGGAGGTGAGCAGTGTATTTTGGTTTAGATGTGAAGTAAGTTTATTATCCGGCATGACAGCTCCTGTTTTTTATGCTTCGCATAGTTTAGCGGGAAAAGGAGGAGGTGTCAACACCGATGTAATAGCTGATTGGACTTGATATTTTGCTTATTTGTTTTGCTGCTGTTCTATGATAGCGTTTACTAATCGATCTAATTGGAAGCTCATTTTGTCAGGTTGAGTAAAATCTAGATATGTAAGTGCCTTTATTCTCAAAGGTAAATCACAAGGCTTTAGAAGAATTGGAAGCAAAGTCCTACTATGTGCTGCTGGATCCAGAGTTTGTGCTAGTATATTCTCGAATTCTGCCCAAGCACTTTTTGCATAATCGGGAGTGAGCACAATAATGGTCTTGCGGCTCTGAATGACAGCACGTTCCATTTCAGTGATGCTTGGCGCGCCAACGTGAAAATCTCGAAAATCTATACATACACTTATTTTCTTAGATTCTAAAAAAGTTAGCAGTTGGCTTTGCACCCAAATTTCGTCTTTATGACTGTAGCTAATAAAAACATCGTACTTGGATGAAATATGCTCGTTTATATTGCCTGTGGCTTCATTGAACAAATTTTGTATCCTATTTAGAAGCAATTCAGCATCGGAGAAGTATATTTCTTTCGCACGAGCCTCTTCGACTGCGGCACCCAGGTATATTATCGCCGCCTTGAAATCACTTGCCGCGATGTATGAGCGTGCTTGCCTAAACCATTGTAGGGCTTCGCGTGGCGGCTTCCGATTCACTCGTTCTCCAATTCCATCGATTTTGTTGGCTTCCGCCTTCACCAGCCGATCCCGTGCTTGATGATTATTCGGCTCCAAATCGAGAACCTTTTTATACAAACTGATAGCCTTATCAAATTCTGCAGCATAATATGCATCATCTGCTTCATCCATTAAATCTTGTTCATTAGTGCTCAGATCAGCCAGCGTAGCGGCCGCGATCTTGGAGCCTCTTTGTTTCATTTCGCGAAGTAACTCTAAAATAGCGTTCTGTACTGTTGGAAATTCCAGAGAGATATTTACCATAAACGTGTAAATATCCTGATCATCAGGACCAACTTGAAGCCACCTTCTTAGGTGCTCTATTCCTTGTCTAAACTCGTCTGGATCAGTACTTGATAATTGACTTTTAACGGCAAAAAATCGTTTTGCCCGACCTGTTGATGACGCATTGTTTAAATTTTCATTAGTTGTCATAAAATATTCTCGTTTCTTGTTAAAAGTTAATTATCCTAAGGAGTCAATGTTGGTTGGGGTATAGGGGGTGATCCAATGGTTATGTATTTCGCAAGAATCCAACCTTGCTGGTTAATTCCACTGACCTGCCATTGACAGAAATACCACTGATCACCACTTGATATCTGTTGTTTAAGCACAGTGACAAATTGAAACCTATTTAGCTTACCAACCCATTTGCCATTAGGACCATCTTGTGGGTGAATTAATCCTGTGTTGACATATCCTGCATCTATTGGCTGGAATGTTGGCTGTGACGTGGCTTTGGAGTTTTCAATAATAATAATATATTCGGAGAGAATCCAGCCTTGTTGAATGGTGCCGTTGATATTCCATTCGCAAAAGAACCATTGAACTCCGCCAACGACTTCTTGTTCGAGCACGGTTACAGGTTGGGGCTTCCCTAGTTCGCCTACCCATTTGCCATTCGGTTTATCTTGAGGGTGAATCAGGAATTTGTTGACAAACCCTGCGTCTAAATCCGGTTGGGAGGTTAGAGATGCGGTTGCTGTTATTGTTGGCGCAGATGTGTTTGTGGCCGTCTTAGTTGGAGCGAGTGCGATTGTGTTGGTAGGTTGTACGGTTTTTGTGAATGATGAGGTCAGAGTTGGGGTTAGTGTCAGGCTGACAATCGGAGGTGTGGCACTGAACTTTCTGCTCAGTAATTGGAATACTACTAATATGATGATCGTGGCAAGGAGCAGAAGCAAAAGAATTCGCACAGGCTTGAATAGGCGAAGCTGCTCTTCCACATATATTACTGCTGGGTCTTTAGCACCTAAAATGCTTTTTGATTGTTGTAGAATCGCAAATAATCGGCTTTGTGGAGCCAGCGCCACTAAGACGCCCCAGCTATGCAAGTCTAACTCGGCTTTATAAAGGGTGTGCTTGGCTAAGATTTGTTGATAGCGATCTATGTTAACCAACTCTTTGGTTTTCTCTGTTTCTTTTAAGTAATTTCCTATTGATTCTAGTTTTTCGCTTTTTTGAGCGCTTAGTTGAATTCCGAGTGGATCAAGCAATGCCTCTGCGCTTAGTAAGCCTTGTAGACCATCCCGCATTTTGAGACTTGATTCGTCTGATGGGTCAAGGGTTAGTGCTTTTTTGTACTGATCAAGAGCATTTTCCCAATTCCCGCTTTGTACGAAAGTTTCGGCTTTTGCTATGTATTGGGTAGCTGTTAATAGGTCTTGCAATCTATTAAGCGCCATGTTCGCTTCACGAAATTCGACCCCTTTGGTATGAGCTTCTTCGACCGCGACACTTAATAGGTTGATCGCTGCATTGAAGTCTTTTGCTGCAATAAAAGAACGAGCCTGACGGTAATACTTCATTGCGTCGCGCGGTATGTAAGATCCGGGTTTACCTGTATAGCGATTAAGCTCCGCCTTATCCAACTGTTGCTTAGCGCGTTGATTGTCGGGTTGCAGTTGAAGCACCTGTTGATATAGAGGAATGGCTTTTTCGAATTCTGCAGCGTAATAGGCATCCTCTGCCTGATTCATCAACAATTGCTCAGTGGATAACTGGGTATTAGTTTGACTTTGAGTACCAGGGTCGCTCTCGCCAATGTTTGAAGTTGGCGTTTCCATAATGCCATCCAATGCTCCAATTGTTTTTTTCGCAGTAATAGAGCCCTTAGATGCCATGCCTTGTAGCAAACTGTAGATCTCGTCTGTAAGAGTTGGAGACTCTTTTGCTATCCCCAGAACAAGATCATAGGTGTCCTGGTCTTCGGGGGTTTCAATCAACCATTGTCTAATTTGATCGATACCCTGTTTGGTGTCGCTTGGCAGAGGACTGAGAAGCTTTTTTCGAACAACGCTAAATTGATTTTCTCGATTGCTGTTCGGGTTGATTGGCTGGTCTACTGTCATTTCGTACTCTCCCTTCGGGCCTTGTTTTGTTATGGTCTTGGTGTCGGTGTTGACCCGATAGTAATATACCTGGCAAGAATCCAACCTTGTTGAGTTGTTCCATTGAGATCCCATTCACAGAAATACCATTGATCTCCACCAGCGATTTCTTGTTTGAGAATGGTTACAGATTGAAATCTCTCTAGTTTGCCAATCCATGTACCATTTGGTTTATCTTGCCAGTGAATCAATCCTGTATTGACATAGCCTGTATCCAAAAAAGATTGGGATGCAGGGATGGCTGTCTCTGTTAAAGTAGGGGTATATGTAATTGTGGTTGTCCCATTTGAAACAATTGCTATCGTGTTAGTGGCCCGTGTCGTTTTTGTGAATGCCTGAGTCATAGTTGGTGTCAACGTCAGGCTAACGATTGGGGGTGTGACGGCGAATTTTCCACTCAGTAGTTGAAATACTACTGATAGGATGATTGCGGCGAGGAGCAGATACAAGATGATTCGCACAGGCCTGAAGCGGCGAAGCTGCTCTTCCACGTACTTGAAAGCGGGATCTTTGGATTCCAAGACCTCTTTTGAAGCCCGTTGAATCTCAAGTAGTCGGCCTTGCGGTGTCAGCGCTGCAAAACTTCCCCAATTATGCAAATCCGACTCAGCTCGATATAATCCATATCTTGCTCGGATGGCTCTGAATCGATATGTGCCGGTCAATTTTAAGATACTTTCACCAGCCTTGATCGACGAGGCGATAATATCCAGTTTTGCTTTTCGATCTGTGTCAGTATCCAAAGAGTCCGATAAGGTGACTAGAATCGCCTCACTTTCAATTAGATCATTCAATTTTTCATGCATAGATCTGCTTGCATCATTGGTTGGGTCTAGTTTTAGGATTTGATCATACTTTTCTATGGCTTTATCCCAACTTCCTTCCTGTACAAGCTGGATCGCTTGCTCTTTGTAATGTTCGGCGATCTGTAAACCTATCTGGCTTCCTAGTAACTCTTCCGCCTCCTGAAACCTCAAGCCTAGCTCTTGTACTTCCTCAATGGCAGCATTCAACATACCAATGGCAGATTCGATATCCCTGGCGGCAATAAAGGAACGAGCACGCCGGTAATTCTGCATAGCATCGCGGGGTAACTTACGATTGGGTTGTTGTCCGATCCGATTTAACTCTGCCTTGTCCAGTTGCATTTGCGCCCTTTTGTTATCTGGCTCATCTTGTAATACCTTGCTATATAAATTAATGGCTTTATCGAATTCACCAGCATAATATGCATCGTCGGCATCATCGATTACAGTGCGTGTGGGGGGATGCGTCTCTGTGACCGCGTGCTTTTCACCTGAATTTGGTTCTGATAGATTGGAATTGGCAATACTTTCTAATTGCTTAAGGGCTTCTTTTGCCTGACTCGAGTCTTTGTGACCCAGACTTTGAAACAATTTCTTGATTTCCTCTCGCAGGCTTGGAAATTCACTGGCAACTCCTATAAGAAGTCGATAGATCTCTTGATTTGAAGGGTCTTCCCGCAAGAGCTTGCTAGCCTGTTCGGTGCCGCGCCAAACATCGCTAGGCAATTGACTGTGCAGTTGGATTTTTATGCCGCCCAGACGCCTTTCTTGCCCAATAGGCTGGTTAGGTTTGTTTGAGATATCAGAAATGTTGGAATCCATAAGCCACCTCTATTATTGAGAATTCTATTTATGAAAGCGGAAAATTCCTGAGGGCGCTCTTGATCGAATCGAACATGCGCGTAAACTCGACCTTCTCTCCGTAAATTTCAGTGGCATCAATCAAGTGTCTTTGTGCCTGCAAAAGTTGTCTTTGCGCTAAACGGATTTCTGAAAGTGCCTTGAAATAATCGCTTATAGGTTGTACAGAAGCAGATAAATCTTCTTTTGGTACACCTAATTCATTGTTGGCATACTCGATCAAAGTTTGCTGCAACTCTTGTGGAGCTTCGAACCCTTGTTTGGGGTCCAAACCTTTTCGGATGATTTCCTTGATACGTTCGTCTAAAGTTGAGTCGCGTTGATAAAACTCCGGCCTGTCCGTCCAATAACGCCGCCGAATTTCAGGCACAGGCGAGGTTAGCTCGGTTGTGGGACGAGGTCCGATTTTTTTTGTTGGATCGTCAGGATCCACAAATGTTAAACCTATATATAGGGCCGCCCCACAAAAGAGACGAATGTCGTCCCGTATATTTTGTTTTCTTCCAGGGCCGTCATCCAGAGAGGCTGTGACATTCCAGTCGATTAACTTGACACTTTTCCTTGAGCCGCTCCAATACAAGTGCTCTGGTTTCCAATCCATATACGCTCGATTGTGCTTCTTGTGCAGATAGCCTACTACTTCAAGTAACTGAAGTGCCATTAATATCACTTCACCAGTGGGGAGGCGGTATAGTCCTGAAGCATCGTTTTGAGGCTGGTGTTGAATTTGACGCAATAAACTGTCGTTATATGATGCTAACTCGACAATTAAGTAGGGTATCCAACGCCCCGGATCCTTTTTTTGTAAATCACGACCGGTTGATAAGAACTCGTCGATATCTGTACCTGTTGGGTATATGGTTTGTCTGGGGTCTGGGATATCCCGGTGGTGAAGCGCAGAGGCTAACTCTACAGATGAAAAGCCGCTGCTATACAACTTCGTAATGGGCAGGGGCGTTTGCGTATCCGAATGTATTTCCTTTAACAGGCGTAATTCGCCCTCAAATCTTTCCATGCCTTTTTCATATTCGATCTCGTGGCGCATGAGCTTGAAGGCGCGTTGTACTGAAGTACCGTCCTTTTGTTCTATCGCTTTTACCTCGGCAACTCGCGCATATCCGCCGCGAGCGTCCAAATCAATGCGCGAGAAGTCAGTAAATAGCTCACCTAATTTAATCATGAATCAAGCCTTTCGCTGCTTGCTTACTTTGAAGTGTCTTGATAAAAAACCAAGGGCCATAAAAATATTTGTATGTCAGGACCATGGCTGATCAAGCCAATACTTTGTATACCGACTAGTGATTGGCGTATATCTACTCGTTTCATGCCGACCTGGTTAATGTCGTCTGCTGTTAAGGGTTTCAGGTCCGAACCTGGAAAAATAGAAATAAGATCAGATCCTTGATTGTCCAACTCTAAAAACAATCTAGCAGAGTATTGATAATACGATATCAGGTATGTGCTCTCTAATTTTGGTTTAATGCCTAATTGAATGTAGTCAATTGAACTGCCGTCTGTATCTTTGACGATCAAGTGTAATGTGTTGTCGCTTGTTTCGGTTCGAAGAACATACTCTCTTTTTAATCCATTACTATATTCTACATATAAACCGAAATCGCTATTGACACCCAGCCGTTGAGACCAAAAATTCAAACCAATTGCCGAAACTTGTTTGTTGTCAAAACAATTGTTAAAATTCACTTTTATGGGGTCTGTTGAGTTGTACTCTTTACTGACTTGAAACTGCCAGATGTCGTCATCTCTTTTAATGAGATTGTCAAACGAAGAACTTGTGGTCCAACACTGTATTGGATTAAAGTCGAAAGGCAGGTTTTTATCAAACACTAGCACTGTTTTGTACTTTTTCTCTAGCGGTGGCAGTGTGGCTGTCAAAGTTTCAGGTGCTTTTTGTGTTTCAGTTGGTTGCTCTGTCGTTATTGTGTTGGTAGATATTGGCTCTTGTGACGAGGAAACGAGAGGTAATGTCTCTTGAATACTTATAGATGGAGAAGTAGATGGCGTTACGTTGCTGTTTGGTTTTAAGGAAATAAGAGCAAATGATATATATGCAATTACTACAACTAAGACTGTTGTCAGAGAGCCCACTAATGCAAATTTCTTCCAGTTTGAATTCGATGCTTGATGACTAGATCTAATTAGCTCGTCGAGTTCGGTGTCAGAATACAAACCTTCGGGGTCTAGACTCGAAAGCCATTTTTTTGTGACAACATACATCTCTAATGCTGAATGTGGAAGGCGCATGTCTTCTGATGGATTTCGCGGTGCCCATTTGCATAGCTTGTGGAACTCTTCTGGTAAAGGCAATAAACTCGAAAGAAGCTTGTCATTTGCAGGTAGGTTCAAAGAACCTGTTACAGGAACAATGCCCTCTTGGGTTACAAGGGCATAAATAATTTCAGCTGAACGTGCCATGTCGAAAGAGAACTGATGGCTTTTTTGTGATTTTATTATGCTCGCATTTCCCCAATCGATGATGCTTAATTTTTGTTCTTGTTTGGACCAGAATAAATGTTTAAGGTCTATATCACCGTTTGCAATTCCACGATTGTGGGCTTTTGCAAGTAGGCGAAAAAGTTCAAACATTATTCTGGCGCTCTCAATCGGCTTTAGGGATGAAATTTCTTTTTCAACTCGAATCCCATTGAGATACTCCATTACAAGATAGGTGAATTTTTGTTCCCCGTACACGGCTTCACTTTTCGCGTATAACTCAGGCACCCCTAACCCCTTCAGTTTTTCCAATGCCTCCGCTTCGTTTTGAAGACTATGCTCGTGTTGTTTTGCTTGGGGTGAAGTAACATCAGCGCGTTTGATTACAACTCGGCGATTTTCTATTATGTCAAAAGCAGGATGTGTAAAACCCGTACGACCCTTATCCCAATCATCGTCTGTGGGCTCAAAATGGTAGCGACCTGCAAATACTTGAGAACCTACTGAGTTCCCTGCCATGGTAATTCACAACTCCCTTGTTGTTGAGGCTTTGACAGTTGCTATGTTTCTTGGTTATTTCGCTATGTTTGTTTAGTCTCTTGTGATAAGGTTGATTGCCCGTTATTGGTGGCGATTATACTACAATCACATTTTAAGGAAACTGTTTGGGGTGGAACTCGATACTAAACAGAATTTCACCCCAAACAACATTTATTTCTCCAAAGTCAACGTCTCAATATCATACTGCTCCCCCGCCTGGATCAATGTTCTTTCAGACGTGATGCCGTATTGGTCGGTGAGTTGTGCCCAGCCGGTATCGGTCTCGGCAATGATGATGTAGTAGCCTGCGGGAACATTTTCGATGAGGAAGGCTCCATTGGTATCTGTTGTGGTGGAGAGGAAGAAGGGTTGATCTGAACAGGGGGTGTCGCCAGAGAAGGATGAGCCGATGGTTTCCACGCAGATCTCTATGCGCTTGTCTGCCATCGGATTCTTGTCCGCATCTCGTAGTTTGCCGGTGAGCGAGCCTTTGGCTTTTTCTTCCAGCGCAGGCAGGGCGGGACCGTCCTTGGTCACAACGACAAACGCGATATCGTTATCGTGCAAACCGGAATTGCTCATTAGGAAGGTCTGCCAATTTGCACCGTCGAATACGGTTAAGCCGTAGGTGGTGCCAAACCAGACACGTCCGCTGCTATCGGCTGAGATGGAGGCGATGTCGTTGCTTGCCAAATGCTCGGAAGCGCGGTCGTGATGAGTCCACGTGCTGTTATCGAACACATACGCGCCATCGACTAATGTTCCGAGCCAGGCTTGTCCCTTGGCATCGACTGCGATGCTTTCGGGTGTGTTGTAATCCGTTTTTTCGATGGACGTCCATGCGCCATTATCATAGATGTCCACGCCATTGCCGTGCGCCGCCCATGGACGTCCCTTCGCATCGATGGTGAGGGCGTTGAAGAAGCGGCTCGTGTTGAAAGTCTGCCCTTCCTGGAAGACTGTCCATGTTTCATTTTCAAGCATCGCCACACTGCGGGATGTGACAACCCAAACTTTTCCATCCGGTGCGACTTTCACATCGTAGACCAACTCATTAGCGGATTCGCCGTTCGCTAATTTTTCCGACCCGTAAGTTGTCCATTTGCCATTGGAGTAATGACTCACGCCTTTGAAGTGTGCCACCCAAATGCCGCCGTCTGCATCACAGGCGATACCTTCAGGGGATGAATACGCGTCCGTTTCGGGAATCGTTTTGAAGGTGGTGCCATCGAATAGAACGACGCCGTTAATATGTGCGATCGCGATTTGACCGTCCGGGCAGACTGCGCCGGAATACAGATAATTATTGGGCAGTTCAGAATTTTTGTCTGTGTAGGTCTGCCAGCCGTTTTCATTCAAGCAGCTTAGTCCAGTTGTTGAGCCAACACATACAATGCCAACGCCTTGCGATGCCACAGTGGCGGGCTCCACTGCAGATACCGCTTCAGTAGGTGCGGATTGCTGCAGCGCAGGCTGTTGCGGTTCCTGTGTTGCGACAGGTGCCGTGCCAGACAGCGCCTGACATGCGAGACTGGTGAATACCAAAGCCATGATTGCCAATAAGATGGGGGTCCGTTTCATGTTTTCTCCTTATGGTTAATTATGCAAGTCGCAGATACCTGATGAAGACAGATATCTGCGAAGTTGTAAGGGCTTATTTTATTTCAATTGTCTCTGATTTGTTCCCCACAAAATGGTTAATCAGCTATCCAGGAGGTTACTTTCTCCAATCATTCAGCCAGCGTGTTTGACCAACCCATTCATCGGCTTGGGTTTCGCGCAAAACGCGATCCAGCGCATTAATGGCTTCATTCAAGTTCATGCTTTTTTGAAATGAAAGGATAATACCTGCGTGTTGTGGGTAACGCTCTCCCAGTACGATGAAATCGCGAATGTTGTAGGTGAAAATGGCGCGACCTTGTGCGGTCGCGCCGAGTAATTGTTGTTCGTCGCTGGCATCAAAGGGCATCCATTCAGTAGGAGTACGGGTTACATCATGCCCGCGGTCGAGCAGTGCTTTGAATAGAGCTTTTCTGGATGTATCTGCATCGAGATGTAAATGTAGCTTCTTATTCACCCTTTGGCTCCAATGCGGCTTCAGCTTGAATAGAAGTATCTATTTCAGCACGGTGGGCTTCGTAAAAGGTTAATGCTTCTTTTACTTGTGTTTCAGTCAAGTCATAGTCTTCCGCAATTTCTGCTGGCGATTCGTTTTCCGCGGAAATCACGAGAGTTTGTATTCGAATTCCTGTTCCGCGCAGAACGGGCGCAAGCGTGCCAGAAGCACCGCGGCGATAGGTAATGTTTGGGTAATCGGGGTTATCCAGCCCTTGTAGAAGCCCCCCTACTTTTTCTGCCACAGACCAGAGAATGAACTGATTCAGCGAAACACCCTGCTGTTTAGCAAGTCGTTCGGCAGCTTGTTTTAAACTATTTGGAAGGTTGAGAGCATAACGGGTCATGAATTACCTCTTTTATGATGTCGTATACGACATCATAAAACACATCCCCCTTCTGGTCAAGTTTGATAAATTGATTCAAATTTCAATGATACTCAAGTGATTACGAAGTTTAATTCCCCAACTTTTCAGGACGGAAGCACGGCTCGTAGTCGTACCCCAGGATCAAAAGATAATGTGCTGTGCTATTGGCATCCGGCGCAGGGATGAGACTGCCAGCGGTCAGTCCCATCACATTGAGGATGGGGTCGCTCATCGAGCGGTCTTGCACGGCGGTTTTATCGATGAGAACGGAGTAGGC
>JBDTWO010000006.1:0-66095 GCA_040006635.1 Chloroflexota bacterium | reverse complement strand
GATCAAGTGGTGAAGCGTAGGTTGAGTCGTCCGCCTGCGTGGTTGCGGGCGGTGGGACGGTAGCGTTGGTTGTAGGGGCGGGGTTATCCCGCCCAATATTGTAGATGTGTGAATATTGCGTAATTCGTAATTGGTAAATTGATGAGGTTGAAATTGACTCTGATCGCTTTTGTTCTTAGTGTAATTGTAGGAACCGGCTCGCTGGCGTATGGATATTTCCAAGCCGGGCTGCCTGATCCCGCGCGCTGGTCGGTGCTGTTGAGTATTGTATGGATTCTTGCACATTGGCGTAAGGTTTATTGGTTCTCGGCGCTGGGACTGTTCCTCACGATTATCGGTGCGGCGTATGGAGTCTGGAATCAATTCCCAACGATCTGGATGCTGCTCGGCGCATTGGGCGGCTTGCTCGGCTGGGATTTGTCCGACTTTGCGATGCGATTAAGTTATGCCGCGTCCACGGATGATATTCAAGGCATGGAGCGTCGTCACCTCGAACGCGTGGGCGTTGTCGCTGTGTTGGGGTTTGGATTGGCGATCTTAAGTTTATATATTCACGTTAAACGACTGGCATTTGAAGTGGCAGTCGGATTGGTGCTCTTAGCTGTTCTGGGGTTAACTCGGTTGGTGATGAGGTTGAGAAAGTATTAGGTGTAACGGTTTGCATCCGATGCAATGAGGTGGGAATGGATTTCTATTAAGAAGTGGGGAAACTTGAAGCTAGAGAAGAGCCTGTAAGTCAAGATTACTATTTCAGAGATTACCAAATATTTAAAACAGGGTTGTTGAGAGACGACTCTGTTTTTATTTGATTGGAACGAATCTGTTTAATCGCACCACCCAAATGGGGGAATGGGAAAATAGCTAAATTTGCATAATTGTTAGCTATGGCTTCAACAACACTTTGATTGTCGAATTCGCTTTTTTTACAATGAAAATGCAATACAAGATATGTAACCTCATCCACAACTTTATTGACTTTGATGCGACTACTCAGATATGAAGTTGCCTAAGTCATTCGATCACGAAGCCAGAAAACATGCTATTGGTGAATGTATTGCACCGTGTCCGCGAGGGGTGTTGCGTTTTGCTAATTCAAATATTATTTCAAAGAAGGTCTCATGAAGCATGTAATTATTGGCTCTGGAGTAGCTGGGATCGCAGCGGTTGAGGCGATCCGTTCCGTGGATAAATCGGGTCAAATCACTTTAATCGGGGATGACCCGCATGGTTACTATTCCCGCCCCGGACTGGCTTATTACCTAACTGGCGAAATCCACGACCAGGCTTTGTTCGTGAAAAAGCAGGATGACTTCCAGAAGTCGCGTGTCCGATATCTCAAAGGGCGCGTGAAGCGTGTGCTTCGTGACCAGCATTATCTGGAAGTGGAGGGGCAAGCCTATGTGGCATATGATCGCTTGCTCCTGGCTTTGGGCTCCTTATCCATAGCTTTGGAGATTCCTGGTTCTACATATCAGGGAGTGCTCAAGTTGGATCACTTGAGTGATGCTCAGCAGATCATTAAGTTAGCCAAGAAAGGTAAGACGGCCGTTGTCGTGGGAGGCGGAATTACAGCCTTGGAATTGGTCGAAGGGCTGGCGGCGCGAGGCATGCATGTGCATTACCTTTTGCGGGGAGACCGTTTCTGGAGCAATGTGCTCGATTTTCAGGAGTCAAAGATCATCGAGCAGCGCTTGAAAGAAGAAGGCGTCACCCTGCGCTACCATTCGGAAATCACTGAGATAACCGGAAGGCACAACCGTGTTGCATCCGTTCGCTTGAAGGATGGCATGATTTTGCCTTGTGACCTGCTGGCATATGCAATCGGGGTTCAACCACAAACGGAGCTGGCGAAACAGGCGGCTTTGGAAGTTGATCGCGGCATCTTGGTCAACGAATATCTGCAAACGAACGACCCCGATATTTTTGCAGCCGGAGATGTGGCGCAAGTTTATGATCCGTTTACGAAACGCTCGGTGATCGAAAGTTTATGGACTCCTGCGCGCGAGCAGGGGACTGCGGCAGGATTAAACATGGCGGGCCGCAAGAAGGCTTACGTCAAATCGGTACCCTTCAATGTCACGCGGCTGGCAAATCTGACGACGACCATCATCGGTACGGTTGGGCAAGGCCGGGATGAAGACCTAATGGGTATTGCGCGCGGCGATAGTGAAACATGGCGGCAACTGCCAGATGCCATGGTGGCGCAAAACGGCTTTGAAGTGAACCGCTTGCGTGTGATGGTTGGTGAACACACGTTGCTCGGGGCGATCATTATGGGCGATCAGACCTTATCCACACCGCTTGAAAAAATCATTTCGAATAAGGTCAACATTTCCAGCATACGCGATGCTTTGCTGACTCCCAATGCCAATGTTTCAGATGTGCTTGCGGGGTTTTGGTCAAACTTCAGGGAACGTGGATTGAATGTACAGCAAAGAACTGTACCCAAGAATTCGCAACCAGCATTATCAAATTCAGCTTCGGTACGATCAAACGCACAAAAGACCATACCAACCAGTACCAGACTCAGTCAGCGAGGCACGCAGCGATGACAAATGGTCATGGCTCGGTTCAATTTCATACTCCTGCGCAGCTAATCGGGCTGTCATTATCCATCCCAGCGTTGTGTTGGACTACTGCAACTTATTTTGGCAAGGAGGAAAATGAAGGCGAGACGCCTGACCTTTCTAACAACTACTTCAATTTTCGCAGCAGTCATCGCCGCGTTGCTGATTGTCGCTTCGGCTCTCACGATGGGCGGATCAATGTATAGCCCCGGCGCTCTGAATGCAATACCAGGCAACGTCCTTGGCGGTGTCGCTTCGCATGCGGACATTGCAGGAAATTGTAAAGCCTGTCACGTTGCTCCGTGGGAAGCCGACACCATGGATGACCGCTGTTCAACCTGTCACGTGGATGTTGCCGCGGAAATGAAAGATCCAGCGTCTGTTCATGGTCGGATGATGCAGATCGATCCGAAGGCGCAGTGTCGTACCTGCCATCCCGAACATAAAGGTTCGGATGCGTTGCTCACGGTTCTGGAGGGGTGGCAATTCCCTCACGATGTGGCTCGTTTCAAATTAAAGAGTCACCAGCTAACGGCTAAGAAAGAACCGTTCCTGTGCGCGGATTGTCATGGGAATGACGTCACCAAATTCGATCAGTTAACCTGTCGTGAATGTCATATCACGATGGATATGGCTTTCATGGTGGAACATCAAGTTGCGTTTGGCGAGAATTGTCTTGAATGTCATGATGGGGTGGATCGTTTCGGAAAAGATTTTGACCATAACAAATTTGCATTTATGTTGAACGGCAAACATGCAGCTGTAAAGTGCGCGCAATGTCATGTACAGACCACAACGATTTCAGACTTGCGGTTGACGAGCCAGGTTTGTTTCGCCTGTCACGCAAAAGATGACCCGCATCAAGGGAGCCTCGGTACTGACTGTGTTGCGTGCCATTCCCCTGAAGGCTGGAAGCCCTCCAGCTTTGACCATAATCTTTCTGATTTCAAATTGACCGGCGCCCATGGACAAGTGGTCTGCGAAAAATGTCACGTGAACGGTGTTTTCAAAGGGACGCCCAAAGACTGTTTCTCATGCCACAACCAAATCGATCCTCATATGGGGCAGTTTGGTACGGCTTGCGAGAAGTGCCACACCACTGACGCCTGGAAGCCCGCTCAATTCGATCACAACCTGACCGGGTTCAGGTTGATCGGTTCGCACAAAAATGTGGATTGCAAGGCATGCCATGTGAATGGTGTCTATAAAAATACCCCCCAAGATTGTTTCGCCTGTCATGCAGCCAGGGATGCTCATCAAGGTCAGTTCGGCAAAAACTGCGGCGCCTGTCATCAGCCGACGAAATGGTCAGATGCGACATTCGATCATAGCAAGACTGCCTTTCCTCTGATCGGTAAACACATGAATCAGGCTTGTGCTGCCTGCCATACGAATGGCATCTTTAAGGGAACGCCCAAGGATTGTTTTGCCTGTCATGCGAAGAACGATAAACATAATGGTGAACTTGGCACGAATTGTTCTACGTGTCATATGCCCACCGGTTGGAAAAATGTCACGTTTGATCATAATTCCAGCGCATTCCCGCTGACGGGCAAGCACGCCACTGTTGTTTGTAGTCAATGTCATCAGTCAGGGCGTTACAAGATCCCGACCGATTGCGCAGCGTGTCATAGTGAACCGGTCTTTCATGCGGGTGCGTTCGGAACGAATTGTGCGCAGTGTCATACCACCGCTGATTGGGCTTCTGCTCCATTTCCAGGGACACATTTCACTGCACTCGGTCAAAATTTTCTAGATCATCATGGCGCAACCTGTAAGACATGCCATACAACCACGGTGCATGATTTCACGTGCTTGGCTTGCCATAAGACGAATCCACTTCCGCCGAAGAATGCTACACCGGCGCCAACGAGTCTGCCAGTTTCAACTGGAACAGCAGTAATTGATGCAGCTAGTGTCACTAATTCCATTAATCCATCCAGTATTACCGTTGGTGATACGAGTCAGGTGACAGTCAGTGTGAATAACATCCCGGCCCAGGGCTATACGAGCACCGAGTTTACCTGCACATATGACCCGGCGCTTGTTGATGTAAGTAACATTAGCGTAGGGAATCTCTTTGGAGCAGATGCGGTCACGGGAATCTTTGGTCCCCAAAATGGGAGTTTTATTCTCGGTGTCGCAGGCAGTCATGGAAATAAAGCCTCGGGCAGCGGTGCTGCATTCACCTTCAATGCGAAAGGACTGCAAGCTGGACAAACCTCCGTTGACTGTAAAGCCCGTGTGTCAGAAGGACAAAACGTTCTTAAAAGCATACCCTCCACACCATCCAACATGACCATTGCTGGGATTGTCCCCACGCCTACAACCATGCCAGCCTCCGCTTCGATCACTGGACAGGTTTTGGCGAGTAAGTTGGTAACGATCCGATTGTATAACCCGGATAACTCCATTGCCACGACAGCGACAGCAAACCCCGATGGCTCTTTTAATATCACCGTCCCAGGCGGGACTTACACCATTGCAGCTTCAGCAGATGGTTTCCTTGGCGCGCAAGGTTCAGTGACCGCCCTCAACGGCAGCAGCGTTTCAAAGGCAGCTGTTAGTTTGATCGCCGGTGATATTGATAACAACGGCGTCGTTGATGAATTTGATGCGCTCACTATTCGGATGAACTATGGCAATACGATTCCCGCCGCAGCTGACTTAAACAATGACGGCGTAATCAATGTGCTCGATCTCGGTATTCTTGCGGAAAATTATGGCAAATCAGGTGTGTTGCTCTGGCCATAATATGAATAAGGAAATTATGAAAAAGGAGCTTACATAATGTGAACATGTATCCAATTGCGAAGTCGAAGATAGAAAACTGGCATGAATAGAAATCTCAGAAAAACTCAATCGATCAAAAGGAGATAATATGAAAAAGCAAAAGAAACTATGGCGAGTCCTGAATCGAATGGCGGTGACCCTTGCTGGAGCGCTGATCCTGCTCGCAGTCATGATCGCGTCCTCCACGCCGCAAGCAGGCTTTGCGTTACCAGGCGACTTGAGCAGCGCCACTTCCAAATACCCTAATCTTGCTAGCAGCGCCCTCAACACTTGTGATCTCTGTCATACAGCAAGCATTCCCACTCTAAACCCCTTTGGTGCGGCTTATAAGGCTAATGGTAGAAACCCCGCCGCCTTTGGCTTGATCGAGAATATAGATTCAGATGGCGATGGATTTACAAACATCCAGGAAATCAATGCTCTGACTTTCCCTGGCAACCCTGCGAGTAAACCAGCTGCACCAACGGCTGTACCTCCTACCGCCATTCCTCCCACAGCTGTTCCTCCGACTGCGATTCCAAGCACGCCGATCCCGACAGCTATTGGTCCCACTGCGATCCCGACAACCATCCCCACATCTGCATTTGTAACCATCGGTCTTACGCCGCCGAGTGTAAACGTTGGCGGGTCTTCCGCAGGTGCAGTCAGCTTGAACAATGTTCCCGCTGGCGGATTAGCTAGTGTTGAATTTGCGTGTACATTCAATTCCACCATTGTAGAAGTGTCCAACATTGTAGTAGGCAGCCTGTTTGGAGCTGACCCGGTCACTGTGGTCAACGGTCCTCAAAACGGAAGCTTTCTCGTTGCGATCGCGGGTAGTAAAGGCAATAAAGCCACGACTAGTGGTCCCGCCTTTACATTTTCCGCAAAGAGCTTACAAGTTGGTCAATCAGCTATTGATTGTCAGACGCGCGTCTCGACAGGCAATCTGCTTCTCGTAACCATTCCATCCACGCCGGCCACTTTGGTCGCGACCTCTGCACAGGGTACTCTCGCTGGTAAGGTCGTTGCGGGCAAACCTGTGACTGTCCAACTCAATAATCCGGATAGTTCAGCTGCCGGGTCTGTCACTGCGAATGTGGATGGGACGTTCAGTCTCTCAGCCTCAGCTGGTACCTATACTGCGATCGCCTCGGCGCCTGGTTACCTCAAAGCCCAAGCCTCCGTGAACATTACGAATGGCAGCACCACGACCCTGCAGACGATCAGCCTGCTGGCAGGTGATATTGATGGCAACAATGTGATCGATCAGTTCGATGCCCTGACGGTAGGTATTAACTACAATGGGACAGCGCCAGCCGCCGCAGACCTGAACAACGACGGCACGATTAATGTGCTCGACCTGGAAGTGCTAGCCGTGAATTACCGCCAAACCGGTCCGCAAGCCTGGCAGTAGAAAAAAAGTTATGACTGTGAGGGCGCATTGAAAAATGCGCCCTCACTTTGGAGATCAAATGAAATCTTTTTTCGCACTTATTCTTTTTGTCGCTTTATCGCTTACTTCTGTTTTTGTTGTTAACGCCCAGGCTGCGGACTCTATCTGGATCCAAGCCAACACCACCGCCTACAAAACCGGGGAAACGGTTACAGTGATGCTCAATGCCAATACCGCCACACCCATTCAGGGGTTCACGGCTCAGATCCGCTATGATCCAGCTTGTCTTCAGCCGGTAAATAGTACCAGTCCCATTTCTGGGATGAACGGCTTGGCGGTCCCTCAGACCTCGGGCTTGGTGGATGCGTCCTTTGCTAGTACCACGCCTCAGCTTGCCAATGGTGTGTACGCTTATGTATTATTTACAACGCTTAAAGGCTGTCAGACTAATTTGACTATTGAGACGGCCGCCCTGGTCGTGCGGAATGAATCTGGGTTTGCCGTCCCGCTCACCGGGGTAACTATTAATCAGACTCCGGTTGCGCTGAACATTGATAGCGCCATTGGAAGTTCTCAGCCTATCGCAGCAGGGGCAAACGTATTGCCGCTGGCTCCGACGGTTTTCCCAGAATCCAAACCGGTGATCAACTGGTGGGTCGTTCTATTGTTGGCGTTTCTTGCCGCGATCATCGCGCTTATTGTAGCTGTCTATAAATTTTCACGACCATTCGAGTCGTAAGCCAACGGTGAAACCATTTTGAAATCTCAGAAGCCTGATCTGAGTTCGTTTTACCCGATTACGGGCACTCTTAAAACACTCGTCATTTGAAGCGATAGTGGGATTGGGCTCTTAGCTACTCTTGGCGATGGGGTTGAGGAAGTATTGATTGGCGTGGTGGCGAAGTATTGCCTTTTTTGAAATTACCCTCATCGAGCAATGCAAAAGGCTTTGGAAGTTCATCTTTCCAAAGCCTTTTATCTTTCTATCAATTCCTGCCCAATTCTTGACACTGCTACTCATCGGTGGCACGCTCTTAGTATGCGAGGTCCAATGCCGTTTTGAAATGTATGCCTACTTTAATAGTGGAACGCTGTATATAAAACCTTGCTTGTCGTAAAAGTTTAAGTGCCCATCCCTCGATATAAGCATATAGTCACCAAATGAATTACCTGGGCTGTCTGTCAATTTTATTTCACTTCCCTCAGATATTATGGTCAAATTATTAATTGCACTAGACCCATCAGACATAACTAACTTTTCGGTATATTTAGAACCTTGTTTACGAATAGTGAGAATTCCTCCGAGTGAGTTGTATTCGGAACTATATATATTCCAACTCATCGCAAAATCGCCTTTAGGCATAACAAATGGCGTTGAAGTTGGCTTAGGCGTTGAAGTTGACCTAGGCGTTGAAGTTGGTTTGGGCGTGTAAGTTTGCGCAGGCGTAAATGTAGGTGGAATTGATGTTGAAGCGGGAGCACATCCACCCAACAGAACTGCTAATACTACAAATACAAGAAATACTAACTGAATTGACTTTTTCATGAATTCTATCTCCGTTTACTTTTTAGGATTGCTTGCTGAACATAAGACTCGTGATGGTTTTATAAGGCAATTATGTTTTCTGCATGTAAAAGATTATCGAGAGGTTGAGGCTCGGAGAAAACCTTATCGAAGTCCTTGATTGGCGGAATGGTCTTGTATGGTTCTTTTTTCACCTGTAAAAACATATCGGACAATAAAACAATACGAAATTCTTTTTGATACTCAAATACAGGGTACTTACAGAAAGGTGAGTAAATACCCGAATATTTATCAGTCAAGTAATTAACCCAATTTGCAACATAACTAGCTTTTTTATTCAGAGTGACAAAATGGCTTTTTACCTGTGATAACAACGTTTCTAAATCAACTATGGAGAAATAATCACCAAATTCGATTAATTTTTCACTTGGCTTTTCTAAAAAAATTCCATCCTTATCAACATTGAGCGAATAGAAACATAATAGGCGGTAAGTGTCGGCATTTTTATCGTCAATATTTCCGCTTTCATCTATAAAAGAATATTTAGCATCGTGAATATCTGTCCGTGCCTTTTGACCATCACCAACGTATTCCTGAAAATATCTTGGCGATTGAAACCATAAATTGCCCGCTCTCATGCTGTTAATGACTTCGGCAGATGAAATTTTAATAATCTGACTAAAATGTGGATTCTTTACCACATACTTGCCAACTAAGCGTAAGCCTTCTTCGTGGCAATTTGAACACTTCCCATCTTTGGGAAAAGTGTACATTGTTTTGCCACACCACATACAACGATAAATTTTGGTCAATTCTTCTATGTTCATTTCCTACCTTGTTATGCAAGGGAGCCTGCCAACTATGTTTATACAGCATTATATACCAGCTAGAACTTCGGAATGATCCCGCCTGTTTTCTTCATGTACTCAAGGTATGGATCGCCGAAGGTTTCGAGCATCATCTTTTCCTCGGCATCTACGCGTAGGAAGTAAAAGAGCGCGGCGCAGACCAAGCCGATTGGTCCAGCGATCCAGTTTTGGATGAGCAAGGGCTGCGCGATGCCCGCTAGCCACAAGGTGACATACATGGGGTGACGGATGTGTGCGTAAATCCCATTTGTGATCAGGGTGTGACCTTCAAAGATCTCCAGCGAGGGCGACCAGTTGGTTTTCAAGTCCGCGTGGGCGCGGGCGAAGACGAGCAGGGCACAGGCAAGGATCAATACACCGAGCCAGCCTATCCATGCAGGCAGGCTGTAATTTGCAAAGTTAAACCATTTCGTTACTGAATAGATCAAAGGCAGGAGACCGGTTGAAACTGTCAACAAAGTGAGCAGAATCTGTTCGGTCCGTGATGTGCGTTGAGCTGTTTTTGTTGAAGCTTGATAGGATTTCTGGAAGGGCGCGCGAATGATGATCTCGACAATAAATGCTGTCCAATATACGAGCTTGAAGATAAGCATGATGTTTCTCCTTATGCGCCATGTCGCTCTGATGAGCGTACTCGCGACCGAAGAGTCTCTCACATGTCTAAAGTAGAGACCCTCACCTGTACTTGCGCCAGGTGCAAGTGTCGTTATCGCTCAGGGTGACATATTTTGATATGTGTTTATTACAACAACTCTCTCAACTCAGTCACTTCTTCATTCGATAATTTCCAACCAACAGCGTCAACGTGCGCGGTCACTTGCTCGGGGCTCGTCGCACCTGCTATCACCGAAGCCACCTGCTTATTGCTCAGCAACCAGGCAAAGGCAAGGTCATGCAGCGTGTGCCCGTGTGCGTCAGCGAAGGCTTGCAGTTTGTCCAATTTGTCGAAGTTGGCATCCGTCAAATATTTTTTCACGTACGGGCTTTTCTCGCCGCGCGACCCGGCGGGCGCAGGTTCACCGCGTTTATATTTGCCCGTCAAAAATCCGCCTGCGAGCGGGAAGTACGGCAGGATGCCGATGTTCGCCCACGCGCAGTACGGCACAAGCTCGCGTTCGATCTCGCGTTCGAGCATGTGATACTCCGGCTGGATCGTGACGAACTGCTCCCAGCCCAGCATCTCAGCGACATCGTTACTGCGGCACAATTGCCACGCATCAAAATTGGATGCGCCGATATAACGGACTTTGCCCGAGCCGACGAGATCATCGAGCGCGCGCAGCATCTCTTCGACGCGTACCGCTTCATCCCACTCGTGAATTTGATACAGATCAATATGATCGGTCCTCAGCCGACGCAGACTCGCCTCCACCGCATTCAGGATGTGATAACGTGACGCACCCTGATCGTTCGGACCATCGCCCATCTTGTAACGTCCCTTGGTGGCAATGACGACTCGTTCGCGTTGTCCCTCGAGTGCCGCGCCAAGATATTCTTCGGAGCCGCCTCTGTTGCCATATACATTTGCCGTGTCGAAAAAATTGATCCCCTCATCCAGCGCGCGATTGACGATGGCTTTTGTGCCTTCCTGATCCACCTTGCCGCCGAATTGATTGCAACCGATTCCGATCACTGATACTTTGACGCCTGCCTTGCCGAGATTACGATATTCCATTTGATTTCTCCTGTAGGTTGTTGGCTATTATAAATACTTCTGAACTGCATTCATTAACTTGCCCAAATATTCCGCACCTGCTACTTCCACAGCGGCGAGATAGCCATATACTCGCCATAGATCGCGCCTTTCGTGAAAGCCTGGGTCGATTGACAATTCATCTTGATATCCAAGAAAAACATCTTCCGGCATGGGATGGAAATAATCAATGTACGCCAGATCGATTTCAGGATGTCCGTAGTAGACGGCTGGGTCGATCACTACTGCAACCTCTGCGGTGCTGATGAAGTTATGATGTTGCGCGTCGCCGTGCAATAACGTGGGCGCAACTTCTGGCCCGCAAAGTTCAGGTAATCGTGAAATTAATTTCTCAACTTGCTGAATTGTGGACGTGGGTATATGCCCCGCGTTGATCGCGCCCATCAAACGGGGCCACAGCCGCCGCTCGGCATAAAATGTCGCCCAGTCGCTTAAATGTCTGTTATCCTGGTAGAACGGACCGAAATAATTATGACTGTCCAAGCCATATTGATTTCCCTTTACGCGATGGATTTGTGCAAGCGTTCGTCCGATTTCCCGCCATTGAATGGACGTTCTCTCTACAGCTTGAACTGCTTCAAGAACCATGATGACGCTACTCTCCACTTCAATATTTCCAATAGGAGTTGGTGTCAAGACACCTGCAAGCTTGGATAATAATCGCAAGCCAGCCAGTTCGGTCTCGAATTGCTCAAGTCCGTTTGCGGCTTGGCTGAGCTTCACAAAAACAGAATATTCCTCATTTGAAAATATGGCGGAGGGATGAGACGAGAAATCGTTCATGTCTCTAAATTGTTTAACCGTCCATCTTTTGCCTGTATATTTTGAAACAAGCTGTTCAACTGGGGTGCGAAAAGTAGCGCTTAGCAAGGAAAACGGTGATGTATTATTTTGTGTTTCAAAGTTTTGATATTCTGGAAGAGATAAGTTCATATTTTAAAGTTGCCTCAGCCATGCATCTGTTTCACGCGGATGTTTGAAGTGAAGAAGTTTTAGATGTTGATGTTCCGGTTGCGAAAGTATCTCTGGAAATTCGCGTTTTCTGCGCCAATACGTCTTGAAGAGCCAGTGAAAAAGCGACTCATCCGACCAGAGCTTGAAATGCATCCAAAGGTTTTCATAGTTGGTGCCCCACAGCAGTTCATGTTTCCACCAGCGGGTGAAGGTGCGGCGCGTGAGTTGCCAAAAGATTCGTGGAAGTGAATAATCGAGCCAGATGACAACTTCCGCTTGCGACCAAACCAGATCGCAGACAATGTGATAGTTCCCCGCAACAACCCAAGCCGGAGCCTGCGTGGCGGTTCTGACGCGTTCGCGGAACACCTCAAGCGGAGCCTCGGTCCAATTGGGTTCCCAATGTAGGGCATCGAGGTCAATGCAGTGTAGGTCGAATCGTTTTGCGAGTTGCTCAGCGAGAGTCGATTTGCCTGAACTAGTCGAGCCGATAATAACGATACGCTTGTGGGGAAATGGAGACATAAAGATTTTGAACCGCGAAGCATGCTAAGGTCGCTAAGAAAAATCTTTTGAATTTATTTGCGGGCTTCGCGCTCTTTGCGGTAAAACTATCTCACATAGATCGGATTGCTATAGATCCAGCCGCGTTTTTTGCCGAGGTAATTGATATACACTTCCACGCGGTAGACACCCGGTTCAGTGGCAGTGTAGGCGCAGGCATGATTTTTCTGCCAGACCCCGATTTGTTTCCCATCCTTGATGAGATGGATCTCTGCCGGTTGTGGGACATGCGCTTGCAATGTCACGCCGCCTTTGACGGAGATCTCATCACCCATGATCACGGATTTTTCCAGTCCCTTGGCTTGGAAAGTAAAGCCGCGGGTGGGGGCGGGGAGATCGTAAGCCACGAAGCAATGCCCGGCGGCGAGGGCTTCGTAGATCATCTTCTTGTCAGCGGCTACTTCACCCGTCAGCGGTGTTGGAACAAAGACATGGGTGTTGACCGTCTTAAAGTGGAATTCGTACGGAAAGATGATGCGGTGAATGGGACCCATGTGCAGATCAAGCGCGTGAGCATCTGAACCGCCAATGGCAACCACGCGCTTCCCGTTGGACATGAGATCATCCCAGCGTTGCAGCACTTCAGGGATTGGGTAATGCCCAATGAACTTTGGGAAGAACGCATAAAATGCGCCATGCAGTTTAGTCGGCACAACGGTCTTGAGTTCGCTCAATCCGTTCCAGAGTTCGATGCCGGTGTAGTTTTGAACAGTCCAGTCTTCCCATGAAATGTCTGTTTCGTTGAAGGCTGGGGCTTCAGGGTCACGTGGGTGCGCAATAAAGCAGATCCCATTTGCATCACGGACACCGTTAATAAGCGTCTGCGGATCATCGGCAAGGGCAGAAAGATCGCGGTTGGCGTTGAAGACCAGCAGGTGGTTTTTTTGCGGATCACGGTCCTGGTCGTGGACTTCCTGTCCAACGAGGAGCAGGACTCGGGTAGTCCCGAAGCGGTAGTATCCCTCCACGCCTTCGACCAGCACATTGTGATCCGTCACAATGACCGCATCCAATCCAGTTTGCATGGCGGCTTGAGCGATATCCTTGTGGGTGCCGCTCCCATCTGAGTAGCGTGTATGCATATGTAAGTTAACGACAATTTCGTGCATGTGACCTCAAGTTGACGTATAGTCCGCCTAGCAGGTATAATACCCCCGCTTAATACATAGTACCGCATTATTAGGTAAATTTGAAGTAAGAATTTTAACTTACAAATCACATCCAAAATTTTCCTAAACTATGTGACAAGCGGTAAAAGGAGGCTCGTTGTAAATGGTTAACTATCTGAATATCGCGTTGATTATAATCTCGGTCTTGCTCATCTTGAGCGTGATTCTGCAAAGCAAGGGTGCGGGGCTGGGCGGTTTGAGTGGCGCCGACACCGGCAGTGTCTACACGGCTCGCCGTGGTGTGGAACGCACTTTGTTCCGTCTGACGATCATTCTGAGTGTCATCTTCTTTGTTGTGGTGCTTGCACTCGTCTTCATCGTACAATAATCAATGAGACCTGACCGAAAGGCGCGTTTGTTCCGCGCGGCGTCGTCCGCCTGGAGAAGCGTGCCTTTCTTTATTTTTATATGAAACAGTTACGCTGGCAGATCCTGGTTGTACTGGTTACGTTAGTGATCGTGGCTGTGCTGTTGTTTAGTACACAGTCGCCCGCGATCGGTAATGTGATTCAGTCACAGCCTGAACAGGGGGGTGTGTTTACCGAAGGTTTGGTCGGTTCGCTCGGACGCCTCAACCCCTTGTTGGATTGGAACAACTCAGCCGATCGTGATATCAACCACCTGCTCTTTAGCGGGTTGATTCACTTTGATGAACGTGGTTTGCCCCAGGCCGACCTGGCTGAATCATGGGGTTCCACGCCCGATGGCACGGTCTATAACTTTGCGATTCGTCCCAATGCTATCTGGCATGATGGTACACCTGTCACCAGTGATGATGTGATCTTTACGATTGATATGATGAAGAGCGCGGGGTCTTTATATCCACAAGATATCAAAGACTTGTGGAGCAACAAAGTTACAGTCACCAAGTTGAACGATAAGAATATCAAGTTCACTTTGACTGAACCATTCGTCCCATTTTTAGATTATCTAACCTTTGGTGTTGTGCCGAAGCATCTGCTTGAATCGGTGCCGCCTGACCAAATGGCGAGCGCGGAATTTAATATCAAGCCCATTGGTACAGGTCCATATAAGTTTGATCGTTTGCTGGTCGAGAACGGACAGATCATCGGTGTAGTTTTAACCGTGTTCGATGGTTACTATCGCACCGCGGCTTTTGTTGAACAGGTGGTGTTCCGCTATTACCCGACCTCAGCGGCGGCGTTCGCGGCTTACAAACAAGGTGACGTATTCTCGGTCAGTCAGATCACACCGGATGTTTTGGGCGAAGCGCTTGCCGAACCCAATCTCAATACCTATACCAGCCCCATGCCGCAGATGGGTTTTGTGTTGTTCAATTTGAACAGCCCTGATGTTGCCTTCTTGCAAGATGCGAAGGTTCGACGCGCGCTCATGCTTGGGTTGAACCGTTCGTATATCATCAATCAATTCCTGGGTGGGCAGGCGGTTCTGGCAGATGGACCCGTGTTGCCGAACTCGTGGGCGCACTATGATGGCATCGAAAAAATTGATTACGATCCCGATGCCGCGATCAGTCTTCTAAAAACTGAAGGCTACGTGATCCCTGCGGTTGGTGGTGATGTGCGTGCAAAGGATTCTGTATCGCTCACGTTCACTCTGTCGCATCCCGATGATGCGTTACACACCCAGATCGCACAGGCAATTCAGACGGAATGGGCTCAAATTGGCGTACGTGTGAATTTGCAAGCCGTGCCCTATGACAAACTGGTTTTGGACACGCTCGCTTCTCGCGCCTATCAAGCTGCTCTGGTGGACCTGAACCTTTCCCGTACCCCTGACCCTGACCCGTATCCGTTCTGGCATCAAGCCGAAGCCACCGGCGGACAGAACTATTCGCAATGGAATAACCGTGCCGCGAGTGAATATCTCGAACAGGCGCGTGTTACCGCAGATAGTACGATGCGCGCCCGGTTGTATCGCAACTTCCAAATTGTGTTTGCGAAGGAATTGCCGTCACTGCCGTTGTACGTCCCGGTCTACACTTATGGTGTGGACTCACAAGTCCAAGGCGTGCAGGTTGGCGCGTTATATGATCCCAGTGATCGCTTCACGACCTTTACGAGTTGGTACCTGCTCACACGCCGTGCGCTGGAACAACCGATCATCACAACCTCTACCCCGTAACTTGCTTTGCTCCTGCCGCCGTCCCCGGCGACAGGGTTTTGTTCAACAAACCTTGTAACTAGGAGAATCTTTTCATGACCGATGCACGACAAACTGCGCTTGAATACGCTCATCAAAATAATGGGCGTTTCTTGAACGAACTCAAAGAATTCCTTGCCATCCCTTCCATTTCCACCAGCCCAGAATCCAAAGCCGACGTTCTGCGTGCGGCTGAATGGGTTGCGAGTCAACTCCGGTCTCTGGATATGGAGAATGTGCAGATCATGCCCACAGGTGGGCACCCGGCTGTGTATGGCGAGCAACTCAAAGCTGGGAAAGATGCGCCGACCGTCCTGATCTATGGACACTATGATATCCAGCCCGTCGATCCGTTGGAATTGTGGACAAGCGATCCGTTCAAAGCGGAAGTGCGCGGCGAGAATTTGTATGCGCGCGGCTCCTCTGATATGAAGGGACAGGTCATCGCTTCGCTCAAGGCTGTTGAGTCGGTCGTGCGCACGAGCGGACTGCCCGTCAACATCAAGTGGTTGATCGAAGGCGAAGAGGAAATTGGTTCCACGAATCTGGGCGCGTTCATCAAGAAGAATGCGAAATTACTCAAAGCGGATTTTTGCATCAACCCCGATGCCGGAATGATCAGCGCCAACGCGCCGACAATTACTTATGGCTTGCGCGGCTTGGCTTATTTTGAAGTCCGTGTGTATGGACCCACCAAAGATTTGCACTCCGGTTTGTTCGGCGGCACGGTGCATAATCCTGCTCAAGCTTTGGCAGAATTGATCGCTGGCATGCACGATAAAAAGGGACGTGTCACATTGCCCGGTTTCTATGACAACGTCCGCAAGGCGAGTAAAGCCGAACGCGCCGATATTGCCCGATTGCCAACCACGCCCAAACATTTCCTTCAGCAGACCGGCGTCCCAGCCTTGTGGGGTGAACCGGATTATTCTCCCGAAGAACGCGTGAGCATTCGCCCGACTTTGGAAGTGAATGGTTTGCTTTCGGGTTTCACTGGCGAAGGTTCGAAGACTGTTCTGCCTGCGTGGGCGATGGCGAAGATCTCCTGCCGCCTCGTGCCTGATCAGGACCCGGATGTGATCTATAAGTCTATGGTCAAATACATGAAGCAGAACGCGCCGAAAACAATTAAGTGGGAAGTGAAAAACTTGCACGGCGCCGGTGTTGCAATCACTGAACGCGATAGTATCGGCGTGCGTGCCATGGCAAAGGGACTGGAGCAGGTCTGGGGCAAGCGTCCATTCTTCAAGCGTGAGGGCGGTTCGATCGGTGTGGTCGTTCAACTCCAAAAATATGCGGGCGTTGAATCCGTGTTGACCGGCTTTGGTCTGCCCGAAGATAACGCGCATTCGCCCAACGAAAAATTGCATCTGCCGACCTGGAACAAGGGCATCGATGCGTTCATCAATATGTTCTATAACGTTGAATAACCTGTAGGGGCGGGGTCTCCCCGCCCCTTTTTTTATAATCACAAATGGGGCGAGAGGACCTCGCCCCTACAAGAATGGAATTATGGAAGACAAAATCATCTCCTACGGCGGACAAGCTGTGATCGAAGGCGTCATGATGCGCGGGCAAAAGGGCTATGCCATTGCCATGCGTGCGCCCGATGGCAAGATCGTTGTGCATAAAGAAGAGCTTGCCAAGGTCTATCGTTCGCGCATCACCAAGATGCCTTTTCTGCGCGGCACACTCCTCCTGTGGGACGCGTTGGGTCTTGGTATGCGCGCCCTCACGCTTTCTGCAAATACCCAAACCGGCGAAGACGAAAAATTGGAAGGTCCAGCTTTGTATGTCACGCTGGCGACCTCTTTGATATTTGGCGTCGGTCTGTTCTTCCTGTTGCCCGCCGGTGTTGGCGGACTTGCCGAACATTACCTCGGTTGGAGTCCGCTGGCGAATAACTTACTCGAAGGTGTTGTCCGTTTGCTTTTGTTGATCGGGTATATCTGGGCGATCGGTTTCATGCCGGATGTCAAACGTCTCTATGGTTATCATGGCGCGGAGCACAAGACCATTAATGCCTTCGAAGCTGGCGCGGAACTGACTCCTGAAGTCGTAGCGAAATATCCGATTGAACATGCGCGCTGCGGCACGGCGTTCATGCTCACACTCATGTTGCTATCTGTGCTAGTCTTTACGCTCCTCGGTGATATGACCATCTTTTGGCGCCTTGCCACACGTATTCTTTTTATCCCGATCCTCGCCGGGATCGCTGTGGAATACATCCGCTGGACAGCCAATCATTTGGATTCAGCGTTCGTGCGCCTCCTCATCAAGCCAAACCTGGCTCTGCAATCCCTGACCACGCGCGAACCTGACAACTCCATGCTCGAAGTCGCGATTGAATCCTTCAAGACGATGAAGCAGGCTGAGCAGGAATTCGCTGTGTAGTTATCATTCAATAGCAAGCTGTTGGACTCCAGAATAGATAAACACAAGAGCAGACCGCGGTCTGCTCTTGTGTTTATCTCTGCAAGGAACAAAATAGACTTTAATCGAGTTATGATTACAGGGTAACTTATATGAAAACTCGAAGACCTATAAAATTAATTTTCTGGTTTGTGATTCTCGTTAGCCTGTGTATTGGCGGTTATCTCCTCTATGACCGCGGACGTCCTGCGCCAGTCCCGTTGAAGCAGAAACTTTATGATGGCGTTACCTATCGCCGGATCGTGGAGTATTTTCCGCGTCCATTGATCGCCCATGTGATCGTCATTGATACAAAAATCGTGGATGCCAGTTTTCTCGTCACGCCGCCGGATTCAAAAAGTGACAAGCCGTTGAACGCCCGCACTACCACGCAATTTCTAAAAGAGTTCGGCGTACAGATCGCGGTCAATGGCGATGGCTTTACACCCTGGTGGTCGCGCAGCCTCGTGGACTATTACCCGCATGTCGGGGATCCCGTCACGCCGTTGGGCTTGACGGCTTCGAAAGGCAGCCTCTACACCGAGGGGATTCCTGAACAAATAGGCGTGGAACCAACGCTGTATATCAGCCGCAAAAATGTATTGTCGTTCAACCGGCGCCCGGATAATGTTTACCAAGCTATTTCGGGCGACCGCATGTTGATCACGCAAGGCGAAATCGTAGAAGGTTTGGATAACAGTCAGCTTGATCCCCGTACGGCGGTTGGAATCAACAAAAACGGACGTTATTTGATCCTGATCGTGGTAGATGGTCGCCAACCCTTTTACAGCGATGGCGCGACCTTTACCAAACTTGCCGAGTTGTTGCTCTCCCAAGGCGCAGACGTAGCCATGAGTCTCGATGGTGGCGGTTCATCCACGTTAGTGGTTGAGGGGAAAAATGGTGAGCCAATGATTCTAAATTCCCCGATCGATAATTATATCCCCATGCGTGAACGCCCGGTTGCGAATCATTTTGGGATATTTATTCCGTAGTATCCGTCATTGCGAGGGCGTTAGCCCGAAGCAATCCTCATCACGAGGTTGGAGATTGCTTCGTCATTTACTGCCATTCGCTCCTCGCAATGACGGATTGTTAGAACGCGATCTCCCCGACCTGCTCAAAATTGACATCGAATAACTCTTCCGCTTCCATCTCCGTTTCAGCCTGATCCGCATCCCCTGCGCGGACTCCACGCTCACAGTATGATCTGTAGGGGCAGAAGAGGCATTTCGTCCGGTCGTCAGTGAGCGGGTAGGAAGAAGCGGATTTTATGTCATCAGAAAGTTTTAACAGCGTATCCCAATCCCGTTTATATTGCGTGGATGTGTAAACAAAGCGTGCGGGGTCATTGGGAAAATCTGAGAACCAGTAAACCATCTCGATCTGTTCCGGTTCGAAAGGTTTGTTATTGTTGAGATGCGCGCCCGCATGGACGAGTAATGCGCGATAGACACGCGTTTGCATGCGCGCGGAGAGAAATTCGTTGCGCGGACGTTTGCGATAGGTTTTCCAATCGTAGATGGTGACTTTGTTATCCGCGATGGCGATCAAGTCATATTTCGCGAGCAGACGAAATTGTCCGAGCGGCGCCGAGAGCGTGGCTTCGGCGTATAGACTTCCGAATTCTTTAAGAACTCGGAAGTCTGGCTGTGCAAGAAAGTTTTTCCACCATCTTTGAAGATTGGCGGTATTCGCGATCTTCGATATCTGCTCTGCCGGGATGCCGATCAAATACTGTTGTACCAGCCGATGAAAATATTCGCCCTCTTGTTGATGCTTCTCGTTCTCCAACGTCGGCTCGGATTCGATGGCAGGATAGGATAAGCGGTCCATATAGCGCAATTGGAATCGGCGCGGACAGTCTACATAATCTTGCAGGGAGGATTGAGAGAGGGTGGTGAGCATGGGAGTGATTCAGTTATCAGTGAGCAGTAATCAGTGTTGTTCAAATTATAGCACCAGGTAATAACTGACTACTGATAACTGCTCACTCGCTCTTCACTTCTTCCCGCTCTTTTCCTTCGCTGCCTTGATAAATCCCACAAACAATGGATGCGGCTTCATCGGGCGCGATAAGAACTCAGGGTGAAATTGACTCGCCACCATGAATGGATGATCCTTGATCTCAGCGATCTCGACCAGCTTGCCATCCGGCGACATGCCTGAGAAGACCATGCCAGCTTTTTCAAATTCTTCCTTGAAGGCATTATTGAATTCAAAGCGATGACGATGACGTTCATCTACCTTGGCTTCGCCATAGGCGGCTGCGGCTTTACTGCCCGGTTGTAATTCGCAGGGATACAATCCCAAGCGCATGGTGCCGCCCATATCGGTGATGGAGCGCTGATCGATCATCAGGTCAATGACGGGATATTCACTGCTGCGGTCAAACTCGGATGAATTTGCGTCTTCATGGTTCATTACGCCGCGCGCAAAATCAATGCACATGGTTTGCATTCCCAAACATAAACCCAGATACGGGACTTGCTTTTCACGCGCAAAGCGTGCTGCTAGGATCTTGCCCTCGATGCCACGCGACCCAAACCCGCCGGGGACGAGGATTGCATCGGAGTTCTGGATCACGTCCCAGCCTTTATCTTTTTCAAGATCAGCCGAATGGACCCAGCCGATCTCCACTTCTACATCATTGGCGAGCGCGGCATGTTTCAACGCCTCACGCACCGACATGTACGCATCTTGCAGCTCGACATACTTCCCAACCAACGCGACCTTCACGGTGGGCTTGGGTTTGCGTACCCGTTCCACCAATTTTTCCCAGGCTTTCATATCCGGTTTGCGGGTGGCTTTCATATTTAGTTTTTCAACCAGATAATCGCCCACACCTGCACGTTCCAGCAAAAGCGGAACTTCATACAACACATCGCTGGTCACCATTGGAATCACGGCTGGCTTTTCGACATCGCAGAACAGGGCGATCTTATCGCAGAGGTCTTTGTCTACGGGATAATCGGAACGCGCGATGATCATGTTGGGTGAAATACCGATCGAGCGCAACGCTGCCACGGAATGTTGCGTAGGCTTGGTCTTGATCTCGCCGGTCGCACCGATATACGGCAACCACGTCACATGGATAAAGAACACGTTCTCGCGTCCCACCTCATTGCGGAGTTGCCTCAACGCTTCAAGAAACGGCTGTGACTCGATATCGCCCACCGTTCCGCCGACTTCCAGGATCACAACATCTGCTTCCGTCTCTTTGGCGATTGATCCTACACGGCGTTTGATCTCATTGGTGATATGCGGAATGACCTGAATCGTCCCACCCAGAAAATCGCCGCGGCGTTCCTTGCCGATGACCTCGGCATAGACTTGTCCGCTGGTGAAGTTGCTGGAGCGGCTAAGGCGGATGTCAATGAATCTTTCGTAGTGACCCAGATCGAGGTCCGTTTCTGCGCCGTCATCCAGCACGTACACCTCTCCATGCTGATATGGACTCATCGTGCCAGGGTCCACGTTGATGTAAGGGTCCAGTTTCTGAACCGCCACTTTGAAGCCGCGCTCCTTTAGCAAGAGTCCGGTTGCGGCGGCGGTCACGCCTTTACCTACTGATGAAACTACGCCGCCTGTATAGAATAAATATTTTGTTGTCATAATTCTTCCTTTCAAGAAACTCCCCTCTCCTTTGGGGGAGAGGGGTAGGAGTGAGGGTTAAATCAGATGGGGAGGGCGTTGAAGCCCTCCCCATCGGGGATTACATACTGTGAGAGGTGCGGTTGGTATTTCGTTCTCATCCAACCAGTTTCAAGAGATCTTCTGCGGCACGCCGCATTTCAAGGAAGATCATGCCCAGTTTGGCATCCTGACGGGCGAGCGCGGTCAGAACGGCTTCCTCACCAATGGAGGTCAGCACGATCGCGCCTTTATTGCCCTTGATATACACCTGCTCGAGTCCTTTGCGTCCCAACTCGTTTGAGATACGTTCGCCCAGGGAAAGCATAGCGGCTGACATTGCCGAAACCCGGTCTTCTTCCACACCCTGTTGTAAGGCTGATGCCATGATCAACCCGTCCACCGAAACGACAGCCGAAGCCTCAATATCAGGTGCAGCGGCTTGCATATTGCGCAGGCGTTCCACCATCTGATCAGCGCGATTTTTTGACATAGAAATTCTCCTAAGTGAAGTCTGTCGAAGTGTACCATAATTCAAAATTCAGGAGAATGGCATCCCGTGACTTCGGAAGTCTATTGCAAGGTGTTAGGTCTGATTTCAAGAAAAGTAGACTTCTGAAGTCTCCTTACAGTAAATTTGACCAGCCTTCCCCTTCATGTTAAACTTGTTTGTTCTGCTCATGAGACTTCGTCTGCTTCTCCCGCTTTTTCTATTCCTAATCGCTGCCCAATCCACGCCTCCGGTTGCGATCACAACCCCTTTGCCTGGGGACATTTTGCGCGGTGAAGTCACGATCACTGGGACGATGAACATCGACAACTTCCTCTCTGCCCAACTGGATTTTTCGTACGCTTCCAACGAAGCCGGAAACTGGTTCACCCTCCAAACTTTTTCTCAACCTGTGTCTGATTCGAATCTCGCTGTCTGGGACACGACATCCATCAGTGACGGCGATTATATATTGCGCTTGCGAGTCAATCTGGTTGATGGCACTTCTCAAGAAGTAACTGTGCCTGTTAAGATACAAAACGACACTCTGCCCATTACGCCGACCGTTGAACCGACCTCCACTCCCGATTCGGTGATCCTACAAATCCCCACACCATTTTTGCTCGCCGCCTCACCGACGCCTACCGAAATCCCGCGCCCTACGCCGACGCCATTGCCTATAAATTCCGCCTCTTTGGATCAAAAAGAAATTTATATGAGCCTCGGTCGCGGCGCACTGGTGATTATTGGCTTGTTTATCTTTGCCGGCCTTATCATTCGTATTCGCCGCTCTTAACTCTGGACTCGGACAGCTTGCTGTCCAAACCTGAAACCTGGAACTTGACACATGACACTTGACACCTTTCTCCTCGTCGGTCTCGGCAACCCGGGACGTGAATACAAAGACACCCGCCACAACGTCGGCTTCATGCTAATCGACCGCATCGCCGTCCGATTAAATGCGCGCGGGCTGAAAGTGCAGTCGAAAGCCATTGTGATGAACACAACTCATGAAGAACGCAAACTCATCCTTGCCAAGCCGCAAACCTTTATGAATCTCTCGGGTCAATCGGTGCAGGGACTGGCTCACTTTTACAAAGTCCCCTTCACGAACATGCTGGTGCTTTCCGATGACTTGGATATTCCCTTCGGTACGATCCGCATCCGCGCCTCAGGCGGACCCGGCGGGCAGCGCGGCATGGCGTCCATTATCGAAAAGCTCGGCACCAAAGATTTTCCGCGTCTGCGCTTGGGCATTGGACGTCCGCCCGGCAGAATGGACCCCGCTGCTTATGTTCTGCAAAACTTTTCTAAAGATGAAATGCAAACGCTCTCGGAAGTCCTAGATCATGGCGCAGAAGCGGTCTTTGCTTTCGTGACGCATGGCTTGAACAAAGCCATGAATGAATACAACGGTTCGGTGGAGTCAACGTAGGGGCGGGGTCTTCCCGCCCCCAATATGCCCATACGACAAAATTGGGCGGCAGGACGCCGCCCCTACAAAACATGCAAACCATCCTCGATAAAATTCGTCCCCTCCCGCAATATCAGCAACTGCTGAGTCAATTCCAAGCCAATGGAGTCCAACCTGGTTTGGGATTGCAACGCGCCGCGCGCTTGCCAGTTCTGGCTGCTCTGCTGGAAGACACCCGGCGACCTGTTCTTCTCATTACAGATCGTTCAGATCATGCATTATCTCTTTTTGATGAATTAGGGTTTTGGATCAAGTCGCCGCGCTATCATTTTGCGGAACCGAATCCGTTATTCTATGAGCAAGCGGCATGGGGCGTGACCACGCGCCGCGACCGTTTGCAAACACTGACGGCATTATCGTCCTATCATTTGCCTTTTGCGCAGAAACCTGAAACGCCGCCGGTCTTTGTCACATCCGTGCGTTCGTTGATGACGCGCACTCTGCCGCGCCGTGATTTTCTCAAGGCGTGCAAGAAGTTATCCGTCAATCAAACAATCCAACCCGATACACTGTTGCGCAGTTGGGCAGAGACAGGCTATCAACGCGTCAACACCGTATTGGAGCCAGGACAATTCTCCAGCCGCGGCGGTATTCTCGATATCTGGGCAACTGCTGAGACGATGCCCGTCCGCTTGGATTTCTTTGGTGATGAGATCGAAACGATTCGCCGCTTTGACCCTGCCTCCCAGCGGACGATCGAAAAATTAGAATCGATTCTTGTTACGCCTGCGCGTGAATACATCGCAGCTGTAGGGGCGGATGGTCATCCGCCCGAAACTGAGTTATCCGAATTCCATATTCCCTTATTGCATCAACAACCTGCCAGCTTATTAGATTACCTGCCCCAAAAAACCATCGTGCTGATCGACGACTTGTCCGTTGTGGAGAGTATGGCTGAAGAGATCGAGGCGCAGGCGGTCAAGTTCAGGCAGGAGAGCATTACGGAAGATACATTGTCCGCGGATTTCCCGTTGCCGTACGTTCCCTGGTCTGAGTTGCACGATAGTCTGCATGACCATGCTTCTGTAGAGTTTGGTTATTCAACAAGAGAAGAGAGTAGAGAGCAGGAAGTAGAGAATAGTAATCTCCTGGCAGATTGTTTTGGGCATGATGAAAGGTTCGGGGGTAGGCTCAAGCCTTTCGCGGAGTATTTAACTTCAATCGTAGAAAGAGGCGAGCAAGTCGTCATTGTGTCGCGTCAGTCCCCGCGTCTGCATGAACTTTGGTTGGAACATCAAGATGCGGTCGAAGGGCTTCCGGCTGAAATTGAGTTTATCGAGTCGTCGTTGTCTGAAGGTTTCGTTGTCGATAAACTGCATCTGATCTCTGATTCAGAAGTGTTTGGCTGGGAACGTCCGCAGCCGCGCATGCGTCAACGCCCGGTGGCAGAGACGCCCGAGTCGGTGTATTCGGATCTGCAGGTGGGTGATTATGTCGTTCACATCGACCACGGTGTGGGACGCTTCGGTGGGTTGGTGCAGCGTGAGTTGGATAATCATGTGCGCGAGTTTCTCGCGGTGGAATATGAGGGCGGCGGGCAGTTGTATGTGCCCGTGCATCAAGCGGACCGCCTGACGCGCTATATCGGCGCGGAAGGCGCGGTGCCTGCACTTGATCGTTTGGGCGGACAGGAGTGGCAGGAGAAGAAGGGGCGCGTCAAAGAAGCGGTGCTTGAAGTTGCGCAGGACATGTTGGACTTGTATGCGCG
Source organism: Chloroflexota bacterium (assembly GCA_040006635.1). Classification (GTDB taxonomy): domain Bacteria; phylum Chloroflexota; class Anaerolineae; order Anaerolineales; family Villigracilaceae; genus Defluviilinea. The sequence goes on along the minus strand of JBDTWO010000006.1, from coordinate 40,724 downwards.
CCGCAATGTGGTGACGGGTTATGCCTTCAAGCCTGATACCACGTGGCAAAAAGAATTGGAAGATTCTTTTCCATATGTAGAGACTGAAGATCAACTGCGGGCATTGACCGACATCAAACATGATATGGAAACGCCGCGCCCGATGGATCGTTTGTTGTGCGGCGATGTGGGTTATGGCAAAACCGAAGTGGCGTTGCGCGCCGCGTTCAAAGCCGTGATGGATGGCAAGCAGGTTGCGATCCTTGTCCCAACAACGGTGCTGGCGCAACAACATTACGAAACGTTCATGCAAAGGCTGGCGGCGTTCCCGGTGAAAGTGGAAATGCTTTCGCGTTTTCGATCACCACGCGAGCAAACAACAATATTGCTTGCGCTGGCGCTTGGCGAGATCGATATTGTGATTGGCACGCATCGTTTGATCTCAGCCGATGTTCAATTCAAGGAACTTGGGTTGGCGATCATTGATGAAGAGCAACGTTTTGGCGTAACGCATAAAGAACATCTCAAGAAACTTCGCACCGAAGTGGATGTGCTTACGCTCACTGCCACTCCGATCCCACGCACGTTGTATATGGCGCTCACGGGCGTGCGCGATATTTCGAATCTCAACACGCCGCCTGAGGAACGTTTGCCAATCGTCACGCATGTCGGACCGTATTCGCCGAAGTTGGTTCGTCAGGCGATCCTGCGTGAGCTTGAACGCGGCGGACAAATTTTCTTTGTGCATAACCGCGTCAACACCATTGATGCGATGAAGGCGCATCTCAATCAGCTTGTGCCTGAAGCGCGCGTGGATATTGGTCATGGGCAGATGCATGAAACGCAGCTGGCTTCTGTCATGCACCGCTTCAATATGGGCGAGATCGATATTCTGCTTTCGACCACGATCATCGAATCTGGGTTGGACATCCCGAACGCGAACACGCTCATCGTGGACCGTGCTGATACGTTCGGGCTTGCTCAGCTCTATCAACTGCGCGGTCGTGTTGGACGTGGGGCTGCTCGAGCGTACTCCTACTTTTTCCGTCACCGAAAACTTTCTCCCACACAAGAAGGTCAACAGCGACTGGAAGTGATCGCTGAAAACACACAACTTGGTGCAGGTTATTCGATTGCGATGCGCGATCTTGAGATTCGCGGTGCGGGTGATCTACTCGGCACACGTCAAAGCGGACATATTCAGGCGGTGGGTTTTCATCTTTACACGCGTTTGTTAGCGGATGCGGTGAGACAGATACGACGCATTGAAGCAGCAAGACAAGATGGCGATGTGAAAGAAGAAGGTCGAAAGATCGAAGTGTCGCTGTCGAGTTTGAGTCAGCCGATTTCGATGCCAGTCAATGTGGACTTGCCGCTGGCGGTTGGTATCCCTGCGGAATATATTCCAGATCAAGACCTGCGTTTGCGGTTGTATCGTCGTATTGCAGATCTGCGCGACGAGACCGAGATCGATGCATTATCTTCCGAGTTCAAAGATCGTTTTGGTGCATTGCCTGAGATGGTTGAGAATCTGTTTTATCAAATGCGGGTCAAATTGCGGGCGGAGGATGCCGGGTTGTCAGGAGTCAGTTCGGAGAGCGGACAGATCGTGTTGCGGTATCCAGTTATAGGGGAGGAAAAGGCTGGGGGTCGGCTGGCAGATCTAGGTCCCGGAGTGCGAGGCGGGAAGTCATCCTATTGGTGTTCGTTCGGGGACGAGTGGCAGTCACGTTTGTTGGAAATATTGGCGGGTTTGTAATCCTTGGGTAAGACTTTAATCACCTGATAAAAACTCCCTAACAAACAAATAACAAAAATCAGACCTCTGGGTGTTGACGATTGTAATTTGGATGATTACAATAAACTTTGTGGTAAATCGCTATCACTAAATAGCTTTTGAGTTTAGTGATCCTTTTGTTTATTGTAGTTTTACGAAAGGCGGTGTGATGGGCACCAAAATTCTGACTTATAGAGGAGAATGCACCGCGCATTTGCCCGTGCTGCGGTGGAGTCTAACCATATATCCAAATTCGCTAGAGGAGAATAACCATGAGTGAGTTCTCGATCTTAAAACGAAGCAGAGTGTCTAATCATGCACCTCTGCTTCGTTTGTTTTCTATCGTGTTGATCATGTCGATGCTGATCTCGCCGGTTGGTGTGTTTGCGGCGCCCTTTCAATCCTCATCCACTGATAATGATTCAAAAAACGAGAAGGTGATCTTCTTTGTTTCAGATGGCATGCGTCAAGACCTGGCTGAAACTTATGCTAACCGGGGTTTGATGCCGAATATAGAAGAACTGCTTCACGATGGTGCAAAAGCTGGCAATGATGGGTTATTGACCCAGGCACCAACCAATACTGGGGCTGGCTGGTATAGCCTTTCCACAGGTGCATGGTCTGGCGTCCATGGCTCGACGAATAATACTTTCGCGATCAATGGTGCGGCATTCAGTAATCGCACCGGTTCGTTCGATACAGGCGTCTTGCAGGCCGAGAGTCTTGCTCAAGCTGCTGAACGTGGTGGTAAGAAAGTTGCCCAGATCGAGTGGGCGGGTGGCCGGAACGGACTCATCAATGGTCCGACGATTGACTTCCATTCGTTCTTCTCGGGCCGTGGTATAGCTACCAACTATGTTGGCGCCACTGACGATGCGGCTTTTGTGGCTTCGTTTGGTTTGCAATTCGACCATCCGGCGGGTTTTGCCGGTCAGGTAGCTTATGCTGGCGCACAGCCTACGGATGCGACCGGATGGGTGAATGTGCCTGTGTCCTTCAGCCCTGCCAAGGAAATGCATTTGCGCATCCTTGATGCGGGCGTGGATAAGTATGGACTCAATGCATATATTTTTGACTCAAAGAATGATAAGAAGGTCAATTATGATCGCGTTCTGTTCTCATCAACAAAGGATGGGGCAAACACGGCAGCCACTTTAAAACGCGGTGAGTGGGCGGACGTGAAGGTAAAGATCGTGGGCGGAGCATTGGATGGCAAGACCGCTGGTGTGCTCTTGAAAGTAGAAGAGTTAACCAAAGACTTGAGCATGGTTCGCCTATACCACACCTCTGTCAGCCGTGCGAACGCCACCTGGCCCACCTGGCCCGGTGAGACTGGCTTTACCGGCGATTTTGCCGAATATGTTGCTCAGATGTTCCCCACTTCCATGGCTGCGGATTTTGCAGTTTTAGAGTCTGGGATTGTCAGTGAGGAAACGTACGTGGAACAGGGTTTGTACTGGGAGACTGGTCATCACCCAATGATCAAATACATCCTCAAAACCTACAAGCCCGATTTGGCGATGATCGGATATCCCACGACCGATGAGTTCCAACATCAATTCCTGGGTCTGATCGTGCCAACACTGCCTAATGGCGCACCAAACCCAGCTTATGATGATGTCCAGGTCAACGGTACACCGGATGGACGTGTAAAGCAACGAACTGCTTTCGTTGAGCGCGCTTATAAAGGTGCCGATAAGACCCTGGGCTTGGTTCAATCACTAATGGGTAATGGGAATGTCAACACCTTTGTTTCATCCGATCACGGTTTTGCGCCACAATTCCTGGCTATCGATGCGAGCAAAGTGTTGGTGGATTTGGGGTTGCTTTCCAAACCGCAGACTTCCAACTGCCGTCCAGCTACCGGTGAAACGATCGGCAAAGCCAAGGCTTGTTGGGCTGGTGGAACGGTTCAAATCTATTTGAATCTAGCCGGGCGCGAGCCTGTAGCCACGGGCTTACAGCAAGTGCCCGCCAATCAGGAAGCTGCAACCGTTGCCCAGATCAAAGCTGCCTTCCTGGGGTTGAGCGATCCGAATGACTGGACTGGCGATAGTCAACCCGAAGGCTGGATGTTGATCGATCGAGCTTATACAAGAGCTGAAGCTCGTTATATCCCCAACGGACCGAATAGCACCGCGGATATGGCGCATCCCACCCGCACCGGCGATCTGGTTGTCTTTGCGTACCCGCCGTATCAATTTGACGCTGCCACGCCTGGAACATTGGTAGCCCGCTCGGCCTTCTTTGGTCAGCATGGTTATGTGCCTGATGTACAGAACCTGGGCGCGAGTGTCAACATGCGGGCTGCATTTATTGCAGGTGGAGAAGCCATCCGTGAGGATTTTGTTGCAAATGGATTGCGCACGATTGATCTAGCTCCCACCATCGCTTACATTTTGGGTATTCCGGAACCTCAACAATCCCAAGGTGTGGTGCAACTCGATATGTTGCGCGGGGATCGTCGCGGCGGTGGCGACGACAGCAAAAATAAAAAGCATGGTAGTGGTGAAGATGTCCGCACGCTGGTGCCGGTCATCGGTTTGACGGACTTCCATGGTCAACTAGATCAAACCACTATTACGATTGATGGAAAGAATATCCCAGTTGGTGGTGCTTCGCAGCTTGCTACGCTGTTTGATCAGGAAGCGGCGCAATTCTCCAGCCCGTCATTCCTCTTTGCTTCGGGCGATAATGTGGGCGCTTCCCCGGCGAACTCTGGTCTGCTGGAAGATAAACCCGCCATTGATGTAGAGAATGCTTGGGGCTTAATGGCAACTTCTTATGGCAACCACGAATTTGATTATGGCGTTGCTAGATTGCTTCAGCACCAGGCGCGCGCGAACTTCCCCTTCCTGGGTGCTAACATTGTTGATGAAACTACAATGCTCAACCCGGACTGGGTGCAAGGCACGCATATCTTCAACTATGGTGATCTGCAAATCGGCGTGATCGGTATCGAGTTGAAAGAGACGCCGGAGCTGGTATCTGCCGGTGCTACGGCTGGCTTGAAATTCCTGGATGAGGTCGAAACAATCAGGACTGAATCCGAGAAATTACGCCAAGAGGGTGTCAATGTACAGATCGTGTTGATCCATCAAGGAACGGCTTTGGGTCAGAATGCAGTGGATGGCTCTGCGCCGGTTCCATGGGCTGGTCCGATCATGACGATCGTGAACGGCATCCAAGATACTACAGTGGATGTGGTCCTGGCAGGTCATACCCATCGTGTCTCAAATCTGATGGTTGGCAATATCTTGGTGGCAGAAGGTATCAATGCGGGTGCCAGTTATTCGGTCGTGCAAATGGTTGTTCGTGGTGGTGATGTCGAATGGGCTGGCGCGGCAACGCGGATTGCCAAGAACATCGGTGTTACCCAGCGACCCGATGTGAAGGCGATTGTTGACGATGCCAATGCGCAGACTGCGGTCCTGCGTAACCAGGTGATCGGTACGCAACAATTCGATATTAAGCGCGCGCCCACTCGCCTGTTTGAATCAGCGATGGGTAATATGGTTGCGGATGCCATGCGCTTGAAATACCCGGGCGTGGATGCCGCGTATACCAACTCAGGCGGCTTACGCGCTGATGTAAATTGTTCTCCCGCCAGCGCAGGCGAACAGCCTTGTGAAATTACCTGGGGTGAAATGTTCGGTGTGCTGCCGTTTGGAAACCGCACTGTGATCGAGACCCTGACGGGTGCCCAACTGGAGCAAGCCTTCCTGAACGGCTTCTCGCCAAGTTGTAATCCGGCGATTGCCACGGGCCGCTTCCCGCAGATCTCAGGGCTCAAGGTCAGCTTCACATGCAGTGGGACAACCCCAGTTATTACAGGTATGTGGAAAGCGCCGCAAGGTGTGAATGGTCCGCTCACGCTCATTGGTCCAGCGGACACCGTCCGCTTCGTCACCAATGACTTTATGTATACGGGCGGCGACGGTTATACCGCATTCACGCTGGGTACGAATGTATTACAACCTGGTGATGATCTACTGCAAGTTGCCATCGATTATGTGGCTGCCAACTCACCGGTTGGGCCGGTTGTGGATGGACGTATTGTCGGTCCGTAATCTGATAATCGAAGTTTAGAATCAAAACGCAGAGTTGGCAACAACTCTGCGTTTTGATTCTAAATAACGGGATCCACATCAATTATTGACACGCTAGTCTTTAGATCGCATCTTCTGCTGTGCGAGTAATGCCGCTTGCACGCGACTTTGCACTTGCAGCTTTTGTAGAATATTTGTCACATAATGTTTGATGGTTTTTTCGGTTAAGTGCAATTGTAGTCCGATCTCCTTATTGCTTTTTCCCTTGGCGATCAATTCCAATATCTCGCGCTCCCTCTCCTTTAATTCATTCAAGTTATCGGATTGGGACCGTTCATTCGTTGCGCCGGAGGTCATCTCCATCAGAAGATTCGCAGCCAGGGTGGGCGTTACGTAACTCTCGCCGGATTGAACAGTATGCAAAATATTAACCAACTCGCGCGCAGAGACTCCTTTAAGAACGTAAGCCTGCGCGCCAGCCCGGAGCGCGGTCAGTACATTATCTTCGTCAGGTGAACCTGTGAGCATGACTATTTTTATTACCGGGTAGGCGTTCGCAATGGCTTGTGCGGCGTTCAATCCGCCTCCGGGGATGTTAATATCCAGGATCAGCACATCCGGCAACAGGTCACGCGCGAGGCGGATGGCGTCGTCTGCGGTATCGCCCTGCCCCACGATTTCCATATCTGGCTCCGTCGCTAGAATGGCGACCACGCCCTCGCGAAAGAGTGGATGATCGTCAATGATCACGAGATGAATTTTATCCATGAATATTTTCTCCAGCAGGTTGAAGCGGAAGACGGGCGATCACTTTCGTCCCGCGGCCTGCTTCGGTTTCGATCTTAAATAACCCGCCCAGACTTTCGACGCGTTCGCGGATACCTGATAACCCCAAGTGCTCATTCCAATCGACGGGTTTGGTAATATCGAAGCCAGGACCCTGATCTGATACTTCAATCAATATGTTGTGTAGGTCATCTTTTATTTGCACTTGTTGCTCTACTCCACCGGCATGACGGTGCGCGTTATTCAGTGCCTCCTGGATGAGGCGATATACGGTGATCTTGATCGGCAGGTCTGTCTGTTCAGGGATGTTATCATAACTCAAAGCAACTTTTGTCTCGGTGCGTTGTTCATGGGCACGTACCACGCGTTTGAGAAGCTCTGCGAGGGTGAGACTCTCCAATTGCGGCAATCCAAACCCCGCAGCGATCGCGCGCATTTCCTGCAACGCTTGTTGCAGTGAGGTTTGAATAATAGGTAATTGCTCATTACATTGGAAGTTCGGGTTATTCAAGCAGCACACTTCATTTTGACTCATCACACGGTCGAGCCGTAACAGCGCCACACCAAGTTCCTGGGTGGGACCATCATGCAGGTCCGCACTGATGCGGCGTAGAAAGCGTTCATTGAGCGCGGTCGTGTTGGCGGCAGCACGTTGGACGCGCTGATGGAGTTCATTGTTTTGAGCAAGCAATTCAGTGAGACGAGTCACCTGATGCGTGAGTTCGACTTCCTGCCGCCCGATCGTATGGTCTGCCCACCTGACAAACCCAACCAGCAATAGATAGATCGCCGTCATGATCGTCCCAACCACTAGCCAACTGCGCCTCTGCGCAGATGTTATATCTGCCTCCAGTGTGTTCACTTTTTGATAAAACTCAGCCACCGCGATCACCTGGTTCGTACCGCTTAAGCGAACAGGGCTGTAGATCTGTAACAGTCTTGAGTTGAATTTCTGCTGTTCCAGCCTGCGCTCGGCAAATGAGTTGTTGATCCCAGCCACTACCTCACCCTGCCAAACACGCGCTTGAGCGGTGCTGTTTGGAAATACATCGCTGAACAGCGATGGACCTTTGCTATAGAGTATATTGTCTTGCTCGTCCCAGACCTTGAAAGCCACAATGCGTTGACCCAGATCCGTTTCACGCAGGAGGTTATTCAACATCGAGATATGCTGTGGGGAAATATCTTTGACATTGCCCAGTTCCTGGAGATTGGGGGCAATGAAACTGTCCATATATAGCGCGGCTGTCACTGCCGATTCCTCGATCACGCCGATCTTGATCTGTTCGCCCACCCACCAGCCGATCCCAGCCATACCGGAAATCATGATCACGAAACTGACGAGTGTGAATCGTCGAATGAGACTCCAGCGTTTTAAGAAGTTTGCGACTCGGGTTTGCATAGTCTGCCTCCAGACAAAGCCAAGTATACGGTAGGCGAAAGCAACCTGATAGGGCTATCAGACCAAAGTCTGAAAAGTGTAGACTAAGGTCTGATGCAAACTTCCGCCCATCGACAATAGGCAATGCAGGTGTCTTTCGTTATGATGAAGACACTATCACTATGCTGAGCGAATTGCCTATAGAAGCCTCAGAGTAAAGAATATTCAACGGAGAATACCATGTCGCGCAAATCCATCTGGCTAGGAATAATAACAATTGCATTGATCGGCGTATTGACTTTTGGATATTTTTTTGTCCTGCGAAAGCCGGTTTTGTATGGGGCCGTCTTCGATCCGCCAGTGGCAGCCGCAGAGATTAATGCCACTAATGTCCGCGGTGATAGTTTTCGAATGAGCGACCAGGGCGGAAAAGTGGTCATGCTGTATTTTGGTTATGTCAATTGCCCGGTTGAATGCCCCTTAACGATGGCGCATCTCAAACAGGCGCTTGGCATGCTTGGCTCAAGCGCCCGTGATGTTCAAGTGACAATGATCACCACCGATCCGGGACGCGATACGCCTCAGGCATTGGGCGATTATCTTGGCAATTTTAGCCCGACATTTATCGGTATCTCAGGCGACTCAAACGATCTGGCAAAAATCTATCAAGATTATGGTGTGGTCGTACTCGAAGGCGGCGAGACCCATTCCAGTTTTACCTACGTCATCGACCGGACCGGGAATCTCCGTTTGACCTTCGTACCTGATTCAACCCCTGAAGACATAGCACATGATCTAAAGATCATTCTAGCTGAAAACTAAGTAACACTACCTGATACCAATGCATACTTCAAAGGAGTAGCCCATGAAAGGCTTTTCAAAAATACTGTTCGTACTGATTGTGATGCTAACGGCATGTTCGCCATCGGCTCCCAGCGCTTCCCAGCCGGGGATCGAAATCTCCAATGCTAACGTGGTGTTACCCGGCGGCGATGCGATGGGCGGCATGGGGCTGGACTCAACGCTGGGGGCGTATATGCAGATCAAAAATAACAGCGCCACTGATGACCGCCTGATCGCCGTTACAAGCGATTTTGCCGAGGCAACTACTTTGCATGAAACTGCTATGAATGGCGATGTGGCTACCATGAACGGGCTAACCAGTATTGACATACCGGCCGGTACTACCATTGAATTAAAACATGGCGGACTTCATATCATGTTCATGGATCCAACCAAAGATCTAAAAGTAGGCGATAGCGTGAACCTGGTTCTTGAATTTGAAAAAGCTGGCAAGCTGACGGTTTCAGCCAAAGTAACGGATCAATAAGATGAAAATGAGGCGCCGCGAGCTTGGGTTCATTTTATTCCTCACAGTCCTGCTGGTAGCCATTGCTGGCTATGAATATTTGATACCCAAAAAGTTGCATGGCGAGGTGATCGAACCGCCAAAGCCCATGTCAGACTTTACGCTTGCGTCGGCGCAGGCTCCCGTCACCTTGAGCAGTTTTCGAGGTAAGGTCGTGGTCGTATATTTTGGCTACACCTCTTGCCCTGATCTATGCCCAACTACGCTTGCCACTCTGCATCAGGCACTGGCTGAACTCGGTGACAAGGCAAAGGAAGTCCAGGTACTCTTTATTTCAGTAGACTGGAAGCGTGATACGCCTGAGATCATGGCGAAGTATGTAGCACATTTCAATCCGAATTTCATTGGTTTGGCTGGAACCCAACCAGAGATCGATGCGGTTACAAAAAGTTTTGGCATCTTCTACTTATTGAACCTGCCAGATGAAAACGGTTTTTATTCCGTCGATCATACTGCCAGCCTGAGAGTCCTTGATCGGCAGGGCAACCTGCAAGTGATCTGGCCCTATGGCATTCAATCTTATGAAATAGCTGCAGATCTGCGGGCTCTATTGAAGAATTCGGCAAGCACCCCATAAGAAGGAGTTGGGAGAAATGATGAATAAACAACAACATACCTGGTTTAGCCTCTCGAGCAATATTTCATTCGATCAATTAAATGGTGATTCTATGCGACGCATCCTTGTAATCAATAATCGCTCATTACTGGAAGAGGGGCTTTTAAGTTTGCTGGCCTCCAAAGACGGGCTGGATGTTTTGAGTATTGATTTTGATGGCGAAGAGGCATTGGTCAGAAATTTTAATTTTCTGCACCCAGATGTGATCATCATCAACCGGGAGTCTTCTATTAACCTTGCCCGCCTCCTGGGTTTACTCAGTAGTAATCCAGATTTCAGCCGCTTATACATACTGGTGATAAGCGCCGATTCGAACATGATCGATGTTTATGAAAACCAACAGGTGTATGAATTACACAGCCAGGACTTTTTTGATTTCTTGAGCAGTGTTGCACAAGGAGGCCAGTGAGCTTTTAACATCCCATCCGCAATATTTATTGAAGTAATAAATTAATTTACCAAAGGAGAATTATCATGAACCAGAAAAAAATTATGCTCGCAAGTTTGCTCAGTTTGATCGCTATATTGTTCACTGTCCAGATCGCATTCGCGCATGAGACGGTGTCCGCCGGAAATTACGAGATCGAATATGGCTGGATTAACGAGCCGCCCATCGTCGGTCAGCGCAACGCATTCGTTGTCAATATTTCAGACTCCACAGCGCCCGACGCAGAAATTGACGTTTCCAATTTGATGGTGATGGTATCGTATGGCGGTCAATCCAAAAACTTGGAATTACAACCTCTCGGTGAAGATACCCCCGGTCAGTTCATTGCCCCGATCCTGCCGACTGTTGCAGGCATATACACACTGGAGCTCACAGGCAAGCTGGGCGATGCCGATGTAAATATCTCAGTGCAGCCCGAAGAAGTCCAAGGCGCAGATACGCTTGAGTTTCCAAAGACTGTTGCGCCAAAAAGCAGCGGCTTTGGAATGACTGATTGGCTTTCAGTCATTGCCCTCGTCATCAGTTTGGTGGGCGCAGGCTTAGGATTTGCAGCGTTCCGGAAATCTCGATAACGGTTTTTAGGTAAGTATTCATGTATGTTATAAATATAGCGTGAAAATCAATAAACGCACGATCTGGTCGATTGTTATAGTTGTGATCTATAGCGCGTGGACGGTTACTTCGGTGTCTGCCCACGCGCTATTGTTGCGTTCCAACCCAGCCGCAAATGCTGTCTTGGATACACCGCCGGTGCAGGTAGTGTTGTTCTTCAGTGAGCCGCTCGAACCAAAGCTCAGTTCAATTTCGGTGATCGACTCAAATAGCCTCATTGTGGATGTGGGGGATGTGCGCGTTGATCCCGATGACTCAAAGCGTATGACTGTCTCCCTGCGTTCGCTAACCGATGGAGTCTACACCGTCACGTGGAAGGCGGTCTCGTCAGCCGATGGACATCAAACTGTAGGCACGTATCCCTTTGCTGTTGGCAACGCCAACGCCAATGCGGTCAAGGCGATCCAGCAAAGTTCAAGCGCCAAAATACCATTCAGCGCATTGCTCGCCAAATTTATCATGCTGGCATCCCTGGCGCTTTTGGTCGGGCAGAGACTTTTTATCGCGCTCGTTTGGGAACCGGCACTGAAGTCAGATCAGAGTGAAGTCACGCAGCCCGCAGTATGGAAAACTCTGTACCGCATCGCTTTAATCGGAATGCTCCTTTCCATCGCGATCGGCATCCTGTCTCAAGCAGGGCAGACCACGGGCAAGGAATTATCGTTTCCGTGGGATCCGGACCTCGGTCGCGTCTTGATCGAAACGCGGCTCGGACTCATCTGGCTGTTGCGCCTGGCTTTGACATTGTGCGCGATCTGGCTTTTAGGGTGGCATGAATCACCGATCAAAAACTGGCTCAGCTTTGCATTGTTTATTTCCCTCTTGTTGACCATCGCCCTGACCAGCCACGCCGCCACAGAGACAAAGCCGCTCCTGCCGATCTTGGACGATTGGATTCATTTAATCGGTATGGCATTTTGGCTCGGCGGGATTGTCTACTTGTATACTGGTATCCGCCAACTACAACAAACAGACGAACGTTTACGGACGCATCTGACAGCTCTGCTTACACGGCGCTTTTCAGCCAATGCTTTGGTGACTGTCGCATTGATCGGCGTCACAGGCTTCTATTCTGCCTATTTGAGGGTGGGTACATGGTCTGCCGCGCTTACTACTCTTTATGGGCATGTACTTCTTATCAAGCAGGGCTTTGTAGCGGGTCTGCTTCTCATCGCGGCAGTGAATCTTTTGATCATTTCACCGCGCCTGAATCGTGAACGCCTTCAAGGCACGGGCAATGCAAACCTCGTTGCACTCTTTGGCAAAATTCTGATCGTCGAACTTACGCTGGCGGGTTTGCTCCTGGCAAGTGTAAGTTTCCTTACCTACATTCCTCCGGCAAAGATCGTTTCACCTGTTGCTGATTTCACAGCAGATCAAAAAGCAGATGATCTCACGGTCAAGATCAATATCAATCCTGCGCATGTGGGCGAAAATGTATTTATGCTGGTGATGGTTACGCCAGATGGTCAGGCGGTAAAAACTGCCAAAACTGTGCTGCTGCGATTTACGCCCAGCCGCGCGAATATCCCGCCTTCAGAACTTCAACTGATTGGTGATGGTACAGGGATGTTCATGGCAAAGGGCTCGAATTTGAGTCTCCCTGATCAGTGGCAGGTCCAGGCAGTCGTTCGACGCGAGAATAAGTTTGACGTCTTTGCCAATTTTGACGTCAACTTGCAAAAGCCTGGATCAGCGAACACAACCGCCTCAACACAAACCGGAGGCTTGCTGCTAACCATTGGGCTTTTTGTGGCGCTGATCACATTCTCGATCAAGGCGCATAAAGGGATTCGCTTTGGGCTGGGAATCCCGCTGGCTTTGTTGGCAGTCATCAGCGGTGTCATGGTCTTGACGCGCCCGCCAGTCGTCGAGAATACACAAGCAAATCCGATCCCTGCGAATCGCGACTCAATATCCGCAGGTGAAGTTTTATTCGTTACCAATTGTGTTCCCTGCCATGGCGTATTTGGCAAGGGTGATGGACCCGTCGGTTTGACCATGAACCCCCGCCCGGCAGACTTGACCCTGCATGCCATTCCCGGTGTCCACACCGACGCACAGTTATATGAATGGGTTACCAACGGCTTCCCAGGCACACGCATGCCGCCATTCAAATCTGTTTTGTCTGATACCGATCGTTGGAATCTGGTGAATTTTATCCGTACCCTGGCGCCGAAATAATATGAAAAAATTCCAGATTGTGTTTCCATGTATTTTGCTGATGTTCAGCCTGATTGGCTGCGCAATTGACCTTAGCCAACCGGAGGTTGCAACCCCGGTAAATGCTCCTTCACCATCAGCAGCAGAATCCGGTTTCAATTTGAACGGGCAGATCGTATACAGCACTGCCTCCGCGCAGAATGATGTTTTTACCTCCAAGATCCAAATGTTGGACCTTGCTACGAGCGAAACTCAAACAGTTTTTACAGTCGTTGGAAATGCATGGATTTATTATCTGGCAGTTGCCCCGGATGAGAAGCAGTTGATCATGTCCTATGCGCCGCCGTTTCAGCCTGGCGATGAATCGGGTACTGGTTTATATCGCTTGCCTTTGGATGGGTCGTCTGCTCCTCAGATCCTATTTGCACTCCCAACGATTTCCGATCGTTATCTGCAAGTGGAATGGTCGCCGGATGGGAAATATATCTACTTCGTCCACTACAATCTTCGGACGCAGTCCTCTGAAGAGATCTTCCCGCATTATGAAATCTTTCGCATGGCGTATCCCGCTGGTCAACCGGAGAAAATCCTTGACCACGCATTCTACCCGCGCATTTCAGCCGACTCATCTCAACTGTTGTACGTCTCTTTGGACCCGATCTCTGGCACAAATCAATTATTCACTGCCAATGTGGATGGAAGCAACCCCCAGGAAATTAAATTATTAGATCATCATTCGATCATCGACGCGCCGATCTTTTCGCCAGATGGGCAGGCGGTCATCTTTAGCGCGGCTAGTCCATCTCAGACCTACCAGCCCAATTGGCTTGATCGTTTAATGGGCGTTCAAGTTGTCCACGCCCACAACGTTCCATCGGACTGGTGGTCCGTGCCCATCTCAGGCGGAACGTCTACTCGTCTGACGCAGCTTCAGACCACCAAATTATTTGCGAGTATTTCGCCTGATAAAAAACATATTGCCAGCAGCAGCGCTGATGGAATATTTGTGATGCAGCCAGATGGTTCCAATTTAATCCAGGTAGTTTCGGATCCCGGAATTTCCAGCACCCTCAACTGGATTCCCTGAGCTTGGCTACGGCTTTACCGCACGCGTGGCAAAGTAACTCGCATGATAATTATGCACCGGGGATTCGAGCATAAAGTCTTCGTAAAAATCGGTGATCAAGAGCCCTGCCGAACATTGTCCGCCGATCAGGTCAGTGAGCGAATGACCAAACTCGAGCGGCAAGCCTTTTTTCAGATACTCTTCCCGATCTTCTTCAGATAAACTCGTCACGTCAGAATATGGAATTGCATGCGTTACTTCAAGAATGCCTTCATCTGCTTTGAAGAGATCAAAGATGTAATGCACAGGGTTCATCGAGCCGGTCATCAAGATGCCGCCATGTCGCAGCACGCGATAACATTCCCGCCAGACCACGCGCACATCTGGCATAAAGACCGTTGAAACCGGATTGAAGATCAGATCGAAGGATTCATCCGCAAACATGGATAAGTCTGCCGCATCGCCTTCGACTGTTTTGAGAGTCAGCGCTTCTCGCTCAGCCACGAACTGATCCTGTTTCAATTGGCTGGGGGAATTATCGAAGACGGTCACATGCGCGCCGAGCGCCGCGAATACCGGTCCCTGTTGTCCGCCGCCCGAGGCGAGACACAATAAGTCTACGCCTTTGAAAGAAGGAAACCAGCGCTGTGGGACAGAGATGTTTTCTGTCAACAAAACACTGAACTCGCCCTGCCTTGCCTTGGCGATGACCTCAGGACTGACAGGCTGCGTCCAGCGGTTTTCGCCGCCGTCTACTTCTTTATTCCAGGCATCGCGGTTGTAAGAACGAATATCCATATTTTCTCCAATTGATCGATGTATCAGTACTCACAAAAACTCTGGAGTCAGGCAGTTTGTCTACCGACATATCCATCAACAAGCTGATGGACTCCGGAATGGGAAAATTGTACAAGCGGACGAAATACTTGTCGAGATGGAAAAGAAAATTCCCCGTCGGTATCCAACGGGGAATGATGTTCTTGTTTTATTCGGTGCTACGGCTTGGGTGTTGATTGAATTGCGACACCGACCCACGAGAAGACACGATTATCGCTGATCGCTCCAGCGGGTGCATAAATCGGCTGGCCCTGCTCATCTACGCCGTTCTGGCGGACGGTGGTGACCCACCAGCGGATCACGTGTGCCAGGTTGTCGTTCGGGCGGAAGGAGGTGGGCACGATGTATTTCGTATCAGTCACATATTCCGTCAGGCGTAGTCCCTGACCGGACGTCACATCCAGGATCGTGACTTGATACCTTTCGTTATCGCGCAGTGTGCCGATCGATGCCCATTGCAATGTGACCACGTCATTTGCCAGGGTGAAGGCAGCGCCGTCCGCAGGCAGAAGCAGATTCGGGGCCGGGTAAGGAGGCGGGAGCGTCGCAGTGGGCGTGGGTCCCGGTGTGGCGAAGCGTTCACAGAGCGGGATCAAGATCGTCGTCCCAAGTAGAACGTTATCAGAAGCCAGTCCGTTATAGAACTTGATCGCATCCTGCGGCACGTTGTAGCTGAGAGAAATACTGGAAAGCGTGTCGTTCGCTTGAACCGTATACGGAGCTTTTTCGCAAGCCTGCGCAGTTTGTGTCGCTTCGTTCGGGATTTCTGTTGGCGGCGGCGCGGGGGTGGCGGTGGGGTATGGAATTTTCAGCTCCTGCCCAACTGAAACAAAACATTCAGAGGATAATTGATTCAGTAGAATAATACTTTGCACGGAGACTTTGAACGAAGCCGAAATAACACCGCAGGTCTCACCTGAGCGAACGATGTAGGGAAACGGCGGCAATGGGGTTTCGGTAGGAATTGTAGTTGGGCTGGGTGGTTCTGTCGCGGTGGGGGTAATGGTGGCGGTGGTTGTTGGGGATAGAACCGCAGTCGGTTCCTGGAGCTTGCCACCGATACCGGCTTGCAAACTAAAGTAAACCACTGCCGCGCCGATCAACATAATGATTACCAGCGCACCCAATGCCGCGGGCAAACTGAGTGTGACCTCAGGCATGCGGCTGGCTTGCACCGTCGTATCTGTTTTTTTCGATTTTGTAGCGGCTTTCGCGGTGAGTTCGGTTCCGCACACCAGACAGCGGGTGGCATTTTCGGTCAGTCGCGTTCCGCAGGTGGGACAAATCTGTGATTTTTGTGATGAGTTATCCTGGAGCATATCGGCAAGATTATACCATCGAACACTTTTCGGATTTTTTGCGTGTTTTGTGCATACTGTGAGACGTTTTTACTCCCAAACCAGTTCCATGGAGAATATCTTAGCCACAGAGCTCGCAGAGTCCACTAAGTTTTTTCTCAAAAGACTCAGTGGACTCTGTGGCAAAAAATATTACGCCTCTCTTTACGCCTTCGCCTGCTTCGCTCCGAACAAATTGACTCCAGCCTTCGCCGCGTAATCGCTATACCCGCCGATGTATTCCGTGATTTTTGCGTCTTTCAATTCAAAGATGCGGTTGACGGTTTGATCGAGAAAATAACGGTCATGCGAAATGACCAACACGGTCCCGTTGAAATCGTGGAGCGCATTCTCCAATACTTCAGCGGACGCGATATCGAGATTATTTGTCGGTTCATCGAGCAGTAAGAAGTTCGCGCCCGATAAAACCAATAACGCCAACTGGAGCCGACTCCGTTCGCCGCCCGAAAGCGACCCAACGCGCTGAGTGGATTGCTGGTAGTTGAACAGATAACGGGTCAGAAATGAGACGGCGCGTCCCTCGCTCATATTGCCGAAGAGACGGACCGTGTCGATCACGGTTTGGTTGAAATCCAGTGTTTCATGTTCCTGGGCATAATAGCCAACCTTTACACTGGGTCCGATTTTGATCTCGCCAAGTGTCGGTTCTTCTTTGCCAAGCACCAAACGCAGAAACACGGACTTGCCCGCGCCGTTCGCGCCGATCAAGCCCACCCGCTCGCCGTGCCGGATAAGGATATTGATGTCATCCAGCACATCGCGATGCGAAAATGATTTTGAAACTTCAACGAACTCCAAAACCTGATTTGATCCACGCCAGCCGTTGAGCGCCAGATCCATTTTTTTACGGTCAAGCACGGGCTTGTCAATTTCTTCGATGCGGGCAATACGCGCCTCCATGGCGTGGACGCGCGTGGCAAATTTATCGTTGAAGATGACCCAGGTCTTATAACGCTTCAACGCCATTTCCAAACGACCGATCTCACGTTGTTGAATTTGATACAACTCTTCCTGTCGCGCCAGTCGCTCTTCTTTGTCGATAATAAATTCGGTGTAGTTGCCGATAAAGGTTGTGATTTTGCCATCTTCGATCTCGGCGATATGGGTGGCGACTGCATCGAGAATATAGCGGTCATGTGAAATCAAAACGACCGCACCGGGATATTCGATGATGAGCTTTTCAAGAAATGCTTTGCCGGGCATATCGAGATGATTATCGGGTTCGTCCAACAATAACACGGTGGGGTTTGCCAACAGCAACCGCGCCAACCCGATCAACTTCTTTTGCCCACCGCTCAGTACACCGACAGGTTTCTCAAAATCGGATTCGGGTAAGCCCAGTCCGCGTAACATTTCGCGCACGCGTGATTCATAATTTAATCCGCCCAGCGACTTGAACTCTTCCAGTAATTTATGCTGAGCGTCCAGCGTGCGTTCGAGAGCTTTGGGATTGTTGTATATATCCGGCTCACCCAACTTGGATTCGACGCGCTGTAACTGTGTATCGATTTCAGCGACACGCGCATTGCCTTCGAGCGTCAGCGCGATGGCGGTTCGCTCAGGGTCAAATTCGGGATGCTGAGGCAGATAACCAACCGTCACGCCCTTGGCGCGGATGACCGCTCCGCCTTTCTCGGGTTCATGTTCGCCAACGATCATCTTCAGCAGGGATGATTTTCCCGCGCCATTCGGACCGATCAGCCCGATCTTCTGGTCATGTTGAATTTCCCAGTTCAGGTCACGGAAGACGGCGCGTGAACCAAGGATGATGGTTGCGTTTGAAACGGTAATTGAGATCATGTGTGCTCCATTTTACATTGGTGGTCGAGTAGCCCTGAGCGTTCGTTGCGAAGGACGTATCGAGACTACCACTAACCAAAATATTTTGCTTACAAAGTGATTTCGACTGCTTGCGCTCAACCATCGGATTAGAACTTAAACAAAAACGCCGCAGTCGACTGCGGCGTTAGAGTGAAAAGCAAAGAAATTATCTCTTGGCAACAGGCGCGATTCGAGGAAGCCCTGCGTTGTTGAAGCCACGCATGCCGATGCACAAGAAAATGTTGCCGGATAGTTCGTATCTCATAATGGTGGGATTATAGCATATGAATAGGCGTATAATTTGTTTTACAAAGTTTCACAGTTTTGTTTTGCCAAACCGCTGGACAGGAAAATAGATATGGCAAAAATATTCATAAGCTACAAACGTAATATCGAACCAGATACCCCTGTGGCAACGGCAGTATATGAAGCATTGCGACATGACCACGAAGTTTTCATGGATACGACCATTCAGGTGGGGGAAAAATGGGCGGAGCGTATCCAGAATGCTATTAAAGAATCGGATTATCTCATTATCTTTCTCTCGGAAAATTCAGTCCACAGCGAAATGGTGATCGCGGAAATTGAAACCGCGCACCATACGGGCAAGACAAACGGCAAGCCCGCCATTCTGCCTGTGCGGCTGGCGTATAACGAGTCGTTGGTTTATCCCATAAGCGCTTATCTCAACCCTTTGCAGTGGGCATTATGGGACAAGAAAGCAGACACCCCGCGTTTGATTGCAGAATTACAGCGCGCGGTTTCGGGCGGAGTCTTGCCAAGCAAAACAACAGACGTGAAAACAATTATACCGATTCCTGCTCAAGAAGAAATCCCAACCGCTTTCGCCAACATTCTGCCGCGTGACTTGGGATCACCCGAAGGGACAATGCCGCATCAATCCCCATTTTATATTGAGCGTGATTCAGATCAAGATGCCATGCAATCTCTGCATGAGATCAACGGTGTAACCATCACCATCAAGGGACCCCGCCAAATGGGTAAGAGTTCCCTGCTCAACCGATTGATGTACGATGGGGCCGAGCACGGCATGAAAGCTGCATTTATTGATTTCCAAATGATCGAAAACGCCGCCATTGAGTCTGCGGATATTTTCTATCGCCAGTTTTGCAGTCTCTTATCCATGGAATTTGAAGTGGAAGACCGTACCGAGGAATTCTGGAAGAATCCACTTGGTCAGGTGCAAAAGACCACCAATTACGTCACGAAACATTTGTTGAAGGAATTGCAGGGTACTCCATTGTTACTGGCAATGGATGAAGTCGAGCGCATGTTCACCTCGCCTTTCCGCTCGGACTTTTTCAGCATGTTGCGCAGTTGGCATAACAACCGTGCTCGCGGTGGAGATTGGACGCGCTTCAACATGGCGCTGGTCACTTCCACAGAGCCATATCAATTAATTGCTGACCTTAACCAGTCGCCTTTCAATGTGGGCGCGGTCGTTGAATTAAAAGATTTCACAGCAGAACAAGTAAGCGATTTAACTCAACGCCATGGAAATCCGCTTTCAGCAGGGCAGGTTGCGAAAATTTCAGAGTTACTCGGCGGACACCCCTACCTCACTCGTAAAGCGCTGTACTTAACAGCCAGCAAGCGCGCTACTTTTGACGAAATTGTAAAAAATGCGAGTGAAGATGACGGTCCCTTTGGTGACCATTTGCGTAATCACCTTTTCCGCATGAGCGATCATCAGGAATTGAAATCGGCTTTGTTACAGGTGATTAAATATCGCCGCTGTGCGGATGAACACATCTTCTTCCGTTTGCGCGGTGCGGGATTAGTGAAGCGTGTGGGTAATGATGTGTTGCCGCGCAACCAGTTATATTCCCAATACTTCGGGGAGCGAATCAATGGCTGACCAGAAAATATACACCGTTGGTGGGACTGTTCAGGCGGGCGGGGGTATTTACATCCCGCGCAAGGCAGACGATGATTTGTTGACTCTCTGCCGTGCAGGTGAACTGGCGTTCATTCTGTCTTCGCGGCAGGTGGGCAAATCCAGTTTGATGGTGCGGACGGCGCGCCAGTTGGAAAGCGAAGGTGTGCGCTCAGTAATGATTGACCTGAGCGCGATTGGTGTCAAGGTGTCGCAGGATGAATGGTATCTGGGAATTCTGAACGAGATTGCAACTACCCTAAATCTTGAAGCAGACATCTTCTTATGGTGGGCGCAATATGCAGGGCTTGGACCCGCACAAAAACTCTCCAACTTTTTCCGTGATATTTTGTTGAAGGAAATCAACGAGCGTGTGGTGCTGTTCTTCGATGAAATTGACAGCACACTTTCTATCCCCTTTGCAGATGATTTCTTTGCCGCCTTGCGTGCTGTGTACAACGCGCGTTCGACCACGCCCGATTTCAAACGTTTATCCTTTGTGCTGGTGGGAGTCGCCACGCCAAGTGACCTGATTAAGGATGAAAAGCGCACGCCTTTTAATATAGGATATCGCGTTGACCTGACCGACTTCACGCCAAAAGAGGCGCTGCCTCTTGCGGGTAAGTTGGGTGAAAAAACTTTGGGCTGGGTTTTCGATTGGACAGGTGGACATCCTTACCTCACGCAGAGGCTTTGCGCACATCTCAGTAAGGTGAATTTGCAATTCGACCTGCAGGAAGAATCCGTTGCGGACGCGGTCAAGCAATTATTCGAAGGCGAACAGGGAAAGCAGGATAACAACCTGCAATTCGTGCGCGACATGCTCACCAAGCGCGCGCCTGATACTCAGCGTGTGCTGAAAACATACAAAGATATTCGCTCCGGCAAAAAAGTAAGTGACGACGAGCGTTCAATTCCTAAAGCACATTTGAAGATTTCAGGCGTGGTACGCCGCGAGAATGGAAATTTAAAGCCGCGCAATCGAATTTATGAACGCACCTTTGATTTAGCATGGGTAAAGGAAAACACGCCGCCAGCCACAACGCGCAGGCTGGTAGCTTTATCGTCGTTTATCACCATCATCGCCCTGGTGATTGCGGGTTACTTCTACTACCAACAGCAGACCCAAGCCTCAGATATCCTAGCCGCGACCTATATCGACAACTTCAATAACACTAATAGCCAGGAAGTACAAATCACTAGTTTAGCCGCGCTCTTTGGATTAGGAGATAAATACGCGTTGCAGGCTCGTGAGTTATTTGATGCTTTAAGTCCTATCTATAAACTTCGATTGTTTGACAACCTAGCTACGCCCGCAAATGTAGGAAATGAATTAGCGATTGTTGTTGGGGGAGTGTGTCAAAATGTAGAAAACACATTAGAAGGTAATAAATTGCTCAGAACGATGGCAGATGTTCTTGGACAAACAGAATCGACTAATGCGCTCAAATTGGAGCCCGAAATCACTGCTTGGGTTGACGGACGTGAAGCTGCAGGTGAGGGAGAGTACCCATCTGCAATCAATTCTTACACGCGTGCCTTTAAATACAGTCAGGATCGGAAAAATGAGAATGCCGCGATTTTGGTTGACCGGGCAGTTGCATACACAATACTTGAGAAATATGATGCAGCACTTGCAGATTATGATAACGCAGTTAGGATCGATACCAATAGGGCAAATGAAGTTCAGTCCGCCATTTTAGGAAGTCAATCGCTTGCTAATTATTGGTTAGAGAACTCATCTAGCTATCCCAATCTCTTGAGTTCAATATCATTTCAACCTCCGCCTATAGTTTCTATACTTCCTATAATTCCAACCCAAGCTCCTACTCCTACACCATTGCCGGCCGAAATTGTTGATGCAAAAGGCGTAACGATGGTTCTTGTGCCAGCAGGCGAATTTACAATGGGTAGTAATAATGGGGATCCTGATGAGCAACCTGTTCATCAGGTGTATTTGGACGCATTCTATATGGATAGGTATGAAATAACCAATGCTCACTACAAAGCCTGTGTAGCAGATGGGAGCGCATGCCTGCCCCCGAAATTCGATTATTCGTCTACTCGCCCCAGTTATTATGACAATATAAAGTATGATAACTACCCGGTCATTTTCGTGGATTGGGAAATGGCAATGAAATACTGCGAATGGCGCGGGATGCATCTGCCTGCTGAAGCACAATGGGAGAAAGCGGCACGCGGCACTAACGATGGCACATACCCGTGGGGTGAGGGGATTGGCTGTGATAAGGCAAACTATGCAAATGAACAGACAGGCAATGCTTGTGTCGGTGATACAAAGGAAGTGGGAAGTTATGAAAGTGACAAAAGCTCATATGGTATTTTTGACTTGGCAGGCAACGTGAGGGAATGGGTCGCGGATTGGTATTCAAATACTTATTATCAAAACTTGATCGACGTTAACCCTCTTGGCCCATCTGTGCCAAGTAACCAACTTCGGGTGCAGCGTGGTGGCTCTTGGTTTAGTTGGCAAAAAGATGCTAGATCCACTGATCGTTTTGGATATCCATATAGTGACTTGTATGGCACTTTAGGTTTCCGTTGCGCCCGCTCCCCGTAGTTTGATAACAAGACTTCCGAACTCTTTGAAACTCTGATACAATACAACCCGCACGCCGAATACCTTGCTCTTAACCAAGAAAGAACCCTCGGCTTTTCCCCGTCGGGGGTTTTTGTGTGTAAATATCTACTGTAGGGGCAGGGCATCCTGAGCGAAGTCGAAGGATATCCTGCTCTTTTTACCAGAACAAATTTATTATATTGTGCGACCATGAAGGTCGCCCCTACGTAAGGAAAAAAACATGCTTACCGAAAGAACCGACCTCCGTAACATCGCCATCATTGCGCACGTTGACCACGGCAAGACCACGCTTGTGGACGGGCTCCTGCGCCAGTCGCATACCTTCCGTGATAACCAGCACATGGAAGAACGCATCATGGATTCCAACGATCTCGAACGCGAACGCGGCATTACCATCCTTGCCAAGAACACTGCCATCACGCTCTTTGATCCCATCACCAATAAACCTATCAAGATCAATATCGTGGATACGCCCGGACACGCCGACTTCGGTGGGGAAGTGGAACGCGTCATGAACATGGTGGATGGCGTGCTCCTGCTCGTGGATGCGGCGGAAGGTCCCATGCCGCAGACGCGCTTTGTGCTCAAGAAAGCGCTCTCAATGGGGCATAAGGCGATCGTTGTGATCAATAAGATCGATCGCAAGGATGCTGAACCTGAACGCGTGCTCAACGAAACCTTTGACTTGTTCATCGAACTCGGCGCCACTGAAGAGCAAGCGGATTTCCCCGTCATCTACGCCATCGGCATTGACCAACGCGCCGGACTCACAAAAGAGTTGGGTCCTGACCTTCAGCCTTTGTTTGACGTGATCCTTAAACACATCCCCGCTCCTAAAGTGGACCCGGATGCTCCTATGCAATTACTCGTCACCATGCTTGGATACGATGATTATCGCGGTGTCACTGCGATTGGACGCGTCTTCGCTGGCACGATCAAAGCCAATCAGAAACTTGCGCGCATGACGGTGGACGGCCGCACACTCCCCGAGCAGGCGAAATATTTGTATACTTTTCAGGGTTTGAATAAAGTCGAAATTACAGAAGCCAGCGCCGGTGATATTGTTTCACTCGCTGGCTTGAGCGAGATCGGCATCGGCGAAACACTTACTGATCCCACCAATCCGGTTGCCCTGCCCACCATCAAAGTGGAAGAACCCACCGTCCGCATGACATTCGGTGTGAACACCTCGCCCTTTACCGGTCGCGAAGGCACGTGGAGTACCTCCCGCAAATTGCGCGAGCGCTTGTTCGATGAACTCCGCACCAACGTTTCCTTGCGTGTCGAAGAAACTGAATCGGCTGAGAACTTCCTCGTCTCTGGTCGCGGTGAGTTGCATCTTGGCATTCTCATCGAAACCATGCGCCGCGAAGGTTATGAATTCCAGGTCTCACGCCCCGAGGTCATTTTCCACAAGGCGGATGATGGCGAATTGCTCGAACCGTTTGAAGAAGTACATGTTGAAACCAGTAACGAAACTGTCGGTGCCGTAGTGGAAATGCTTGGGAGCCGCAGAGCCAAAATGACCGAGATGCACGATGCCGGTCAGGGTATGACGCGCATGGTCTACATCGCGCCTACGCGCGGTTTGCTCGGCTTCCGTTATCAGTTCCTCACTTCCACGCGTGGTGAGGGTGTGATGCACACTATCTTCCATGGCTATGATGAAATGGCTGGACCAATGACCACGCGCACGACAGGCTCATTGGTGGCTTGGGAAGCTGGTGATACAACGGCTTATGCCTTGAAGAACGCGGAAGAACGCGGCACCTTGTTTGTGGGACCCGGCGTCGCTGTGTACGAAGGCATGGTCATTGGCGAAAACACCCGCGGACAGGATATGCCGATCAACGTCTGCAAAAAGAAACATCTGACGAATATGCGCGCCTCAGGTGCCGACATGGAGATCCGCCTCACTCCGCCCCGCCGCATGTCTCTAGACGAAGCGGTTGAATATCTCTCTGACGACGAACTGCTTGAGATCACGCCCGAGTCGTATCGCATTCGCAAGCGCACCCTCAAAACAGATGATCGCGGCAAGCAGACCAAGAAGATCAAAGAACAACTAGGCGAAGCTTAAAAGCAAATCTCCGAGTTCTCACAAAGAACTCGGAGATTTTTATTTTTCTAGCAGGTGACCGCGATCACCGCACTACGCGTAAAGCCTGTGATGTTATACACCTCGATCTGATACAGTATCTTTTCGCCTGCGACAAAGGTGTAGGTATCTTTATAGGCGGTCGTGTTGGCTGGCAGTTCCATAATTGCCTGGTCATTGCGGATCACACGATAGCCGGTCTCATTCGTGGCGTTGTCAGTCCATGTGAAGGATACATCTACTGAGGTGGTGGCGTAATTGCACGAGAACTCCCATTTGACGGCTGGTGCCACGGGCAGCGACAGGGTGGCTGTTGGCGGCGGGGTGACGCTGGCAACAACCCAGTAACTCCCAGTGATGTCGGCGTACTCTCCCCAGATCCAGCATTCGCCGGTTTTACTTTCAGGTGCTTTTACCAGCCAGTAATTTTCCTGTGGGTAATAACCGATGATCTCACGTTTTACACCTTTGACATACGCAAATAGAATATCGTAACTTTGCCCGGGACCGTTACGGCAATTGGTCTGTTCGCGCAGGGTCAGCATGGGAGTCGAGTATGTCGGCGTGATGGTGGGAGTGGGTCCAGTAGTGGCTATGGTTGCGGTGACCTGCGGTACGGGCGAGAACGTCGCTGTGATGGGAACGTCTGCGCCATTTTCATTCCCAGCTTGCAAGGTGGCGGCAATGACGGTTGCGGCTTGATCATCCACGGAGAGGGCTGGTTGAGTCGCTGTGCCTGGCAGGTTGCAGGCGAGGATCGTGATGAGTAGGATGGATAACAGTGAGTATTTTTGTTTACGGTTCATAATTGTAACGCGACATTTATGTCGCTCTTTCGGGTAATGGCGAGATAAATCTCGCGGTACGGGGTTGGGAAAATTTTATCGAAGCAGTATCAATTATCGGCTAAGAAAGAAGCGCGGTTTACATCCTATGAAATCTTCTTGTGGGCGCGTCCACCAACTCGGAAATATTCCACGCGTCCCTTTTCGTCGCGGAGGATGTCGGCGAGCGCGCCGTTGTAGGGTTCATCGAGACCGATGAGATTATCCTGTTGGTAAAATGCAAAGCGCATCGGCGGCGTGGCGGGACCGGGCGGCGTATCGGGCGTGGGGAAGCCGCCGAGCGGAATGTGATGATAGACAAGCTGCTTGCCTTTGACCTTGATATCAAAACATTCGGTGCCTATCTTATAACGCCCGGCGAACTCTTTGAGTTCCTGCGGATTCGCGAGCGGCTTGGGCGATTTGAGTTTGATGCCGAAGTAGAGTTCGAGCGCCATGCCAAAAGTTTGCGCGGTGATGATGCCGCCGTCGTCGCTGTTGGTGAGGATGGCAAGCGCAAAATCTTTTTCGGGAATATAAAAGAAATAGGCTTGTTGTCCGTGCGTTGCGCCGCCGTGGGCATAGGCAGTGAGATCATCAGCGTAACGGATGAACCACGTGATACCCATATCGCCGCGCCCGCCCGCGTTGACTTGTTTAATTCGCATGGCTTCAAGTGTTTTGCGTTTGATGATCTTATTGCCCGATGGCGATTTTCCATCGCCCATGTGGAAGCGCGCATATTTCAACAAGTCTTTGACGGTGCTCACGACTCCGCCCACGCCGTTGCCTGCCCGTCCAATTGCCCAGGGACGCGCCACCTTGACCTTTTTCTTCTCGATGGAGTGACCCACAACAAAGCGATGCGTGAAAAGAACATCGCTTGGATATAAATAGGTCATGTTCAAGCCGAGTGGATTCAGCAGCATTTCCTGTAGAGCTTGTTCATAGGGTTTCTTCGTGACCACTTCGATCACGCGCGCAGCAATATTGAAACCCGCGTTATTGTACGACCAGATTTTTCCCAACGGTTGCACCTGCGGAAGTTTGGCGATGTCTTTCACCATTTTATCGAGCGCATCGTCGCCAGTGCCGAAATCGTTGAAGTAGTCACCGACCCAGCCGCCGGTGTGGGTGAGCAGATGCCGGATGGTGACTTTCTTTGCGACGCTGTCATCGGCGAGTTTGAAGTCCTTGATATATTTGCGGACGGGCGCATCGAGATCGATCTTGCCCTGTTCAGCCAGCATCATTAGCATTGTGCCCGTGAAGGTTTTGCTAATGGAGCCGACCTGCATCAGCGTATCTGGTGTAACTGGAAGTGGATGTTCCACGCTCGTCACACCGAAGCCTGCGGTCCATTCTTTGCCTTGGTGGTAAATGCCAATTGAAACGCCGGGGACGTGCAGACGTTTCATCTCTTTTTGGATTTTTGTACTAATGGTCTTGAAGTTTGAATTGTGAGAAGATGTTTTTGTTTTCATAGGCTGATTATAAAGTAGGTCACGCTTCCCCCTATCGGGGACTTCGCAAGCGTGACCTACAATTTACTCTCCGTTTCCTTCCATCCACGTGTCTTGGTATTCGGGCTTCTCGAATTCGAGTGCGTCCTTGGTGAGATGCAAGGGATAGAACGTATCCACCATCACGGCGAGTTCCTGCGTTTCTTTTTTGCCGATACTGGCTTCGGTCATACCGGGTTGCGGACCGTGTGGGAGTCCATACGGATGCAGGGAGATGTCACTACGGTCAATCCCTTTGCGGGACATGAAGTTGCCCTCGGCATAATAGATCACTTCATCGGAGTTGACGTTCGAGTGATTGTACGGTGCGGGAATGGCATCGGGATGATAGTCAAACAAGCGCGGCACGAAGGAGCAGACGACAAAGTTGTGCGCGTCAAAGGTTTGATGTACTGGCGGCGGCTGATGGACTCGTCCTGTGATGGGTTCAAAGTCTGCGATGTTGAAGATCCACGGATAGAGATAACCGTCCCAGCCAACGACATCGAAGGGGTGGTAATCGAGAATGTGTTTGCTTAAGCGGTCGCGCACCTTGATGCGGACTTCGAACTCGCCGCGTTCGGTGTGAGTTTCGAGTTCTTCGGGTAATCGAATGTCGCGCTCAGAATATGGCGCGTGTTCAAGTAATTGACCGAAATTGTTACGATAACGCTTGGGCGGTTCGATCTGGGATGGGTTCTCGATCGTGAAGAAGCGCGCTTCGCTGCCGTCAATGTGCAGTTGCCAGGTGGTTCCAAACGGAATGACAATATAATCGCCGGGTCGAAATTTGAGATTCCCAAATTGGGACTTCAACACGCCAGTTCCATCATGCACCCACCAGGTTTCGTAGGCTTGGGCGTTGCGATAGAAATAGTCCATGCTCTTGGAGGCGCGTGCCACGCCGAGGATCACATCTTTATTTGCAAGCAGCGGAATCCGCGCTGAAACCGCATCGCCCCCGAGCGGTATGTCAGAAGTCCTAAAGGCGCGGTGACGGATCGGACCGAAGTCCACAGTTTCGGGGAGGCGCGAGCCGAGGTCTTCCGTCGCTTTGACGCGCGGTGGAATGAAGTTGTGATAGAGAATCGATTGCAGCGAGGCGAAGCCCTCCAACCCCATTAACTCTTCGCGATACAGTTCGCCGTTCGGTTTTCTAAATTGCGTATGGCGCTTGTGCGGGATCTGTCCGAGCTTGTGATAGAAGGGCATGGCATCTCCTAATTTATAAAGTTATGGTGTGATGGTGATGGATTTGACAAGATTATCCAAGGTCGATAGGTTTGGAGCAAAAGAATCAGGCGCGGTTGCGTTAAGCTTTTCGGTGATGGCATTGTAGTAGCCCATGAAATCGGGATTGGGATCATTAAAACCGGGGAAAGGTACACCATCAGACGGAACGGGTGAGTCTGGTTTTTCATCTGCTGCGAGCATGGGTGCTGTGATGGGCATGATGACGATGATATAGTATTTGCCATCATCGGTGACACCTTGAAAGTGATAGAACAATTCGTGGTTGTTGACGGTGGCGAAACTCTGTGCGTACTCGGTCAGGAAGCGGACACCCGAACCGTTCTGGAACTTTATGATCTGTATCTGCGCAGCAAAGACTTGCGCCGCGTTGAAGAATGGGATGAAGGGCAGGGCATCGCTTGCCCACTGGGTATTGGGATTGGCAAGCCCGGTCTCTAACCGTTTAATACTTTCTGCGGCTCCTTCGCTAAGCGCCGCATACTCCTGGGCAGGGTAGACGTATAGCTTGGGTTTGTGGAATTTATCCTGCAGCTGGTAACTCGTGAGGGTAAATTCCGAATGAGCGGGAGCAAGCCCCCAGGTGGGACCATTTGGATCAGTAACCGCGGAGACCATTTCCGTTAACGCATCTTTGGCTAAGCCTTGTGGAATGGTAAATGTGACGTTGTTCAGCGTCACCGTACTGCCCGTGGCAATCGGTGTGTTTGTTGGTGCGATCATAGCCGGGGGGGCGCTGGTTTCCGTTGGGGAGGTTGGCGTTAATGAGGATGGCAAAGTACATGCCATAATTACGACCAATAGGATACTTAAATAAAATAGTTGTCTGAGTTTCATAGTTTTCTCCTTTAAGCATTGCTTGCGGGGCTCAGACGCCTGAAGGTCTCGCTTTGTTCCTGAAATTCCATTGCGATACTACATCCATGGATCATTTCATATCTGAGAATGCGATCGCTTTTTGTTAACGCTTTGTTCGGGCGTGTTGCAATGCCAGGCTAGCATTGTTCAGAAGGTCTTTGCTGGTGATCGAGCGGTCGCCGGGGAGGGTTGCCATGCCGATGAATGCAGATAATTGGAAGGATACTTTATCGAAGTCGCTGTGTTCGGAGTGGAACAATGCCTCGAGGCGGTCACTGACGATCCGCGCGCCCTGCTCGTCAGTGGCGGGCATCAGCACCAGGAATTCGCTTCCACTTTTGGATGGAATATCCGTATCGCGTAAATGTGAGTTCAGCAGGTTGATGGCGAACAACTCGGCGCTGTAACGTGCTTGCGGCGTATCAGGTTGAATCTCAAGCGCCAGGTGGAGCAGTGTTATCGGGTTTTTATAGCGCCGCGAGCGATTGACCTCATGTTCGAGCAATGTATGGAACGCCTCGGACATGTACAATTCGATCTCATGGTTCAGTTGCTCATCTTCCATAGCGTCACTCCCTTTTATTTTTTGCCAACTGTGTTGCGCAGGATGCCGATGCGTTCGATTTCCAATTCCACTACATCCCCCTCTTTCAGCCAGGGACCCTGAAACTTTGTCAGTTCAAGTAAACAACCTGTGCCAACTGTGCCCGACCCGATCACATCGCCGGGGAACAGCATTGCTGAATCAGAAGCGCGCGCGATGATCTCACCGAACGACCATTTCATATCCTTGAAATTGCCGCGGGACATTTCCACACCGTTGACTCTTGCCGACATCTCAAGCTGAAACACACCCGGTCGTCCTTCTGCTCGATCGGCAATCGTATCTTTCGTGACGATAACTGGTCCAAATGCTGACGCAAAATCCTTACCCTTGGCTGGACCGAGTCCCACTGCCATTTCTTTTCTCTGCACATCGCGGGCTGACCAGTCGTTAAAGATGGTATATCCGAAGATGTGTTGTTCAGCATCCTCGGCTTTGATATTCATGCCGCCTTTGCCGATGACGATGGCAACTTCGAGTTCATAGTCCATCGCATTGGTGTAGTGCGGATACGGAATCACATCGTCGTGCCCGAACACCGCATTGGGATTCGTGAAATAAAAGACTGGGAATTCATACCATTCTTGCGGCACGTCCCGTCCGCGGTTG
This sequence comes from Chloroflexota bacterium, assembly GCA_040006635.1. Classification (GTDB taxonomy): domain Bacteria; phylum Chloroflexota; class Anaerolineae; order Anaerolineales; family Villigracilaceae; genus Defluviilinea. The sequence continues at coordinate 10,217 of JBDTWO010000006.1, read as the reverse complement.
CGGTTGGCGGTCATGACGTGTTGCTCGAAGGCGTAGCCGTCACGCAGCGTGTTTGGTTTTATTGGCGAAAGGAATTTCACTTCGTCTATCGCAAGCGAATCCTTTGACTTCTTGCTGGCGGCAACTTCCGCGCCTGCTTCCATAACCGCGTACATGTCAGCGAAGGGCAGGGTGTAGACTCGGTCGTCGATCACCAGAGCAGGCTGGGACGTAGCGTGATGCGTGCTAATGGTCGCAAATTTCATATTGTGAGTCCAATGTCAAAGGTCTAAAGTCGAACGCCAAGTGTGGATTTTGACGTTTGACTTTCAACGTTCGACTATAGATTACCGCGTTTCTCTTGTTCCACTTCGATCGATTCAAACAAGGCTTTGAAGTTGCCCTTGCCAAATCCCTTCGCACCGTGACGTTGAATAACTTCGATGAACATGGTGGGTCGGTCTTGGATTGGTTTGGTAAAGATCTGTAAGAGATAACCTTCATCATCGCGGTCCACAAGAATGCCGAGATCGTGGACGGCTTTCATGTCCTCTTTGATCGAGCCGACCCGGTCGGGCAAAGCTTCGTAATAGGTATCGGGCACGCGCAGAAATTCAACGCCGCGTTTGCGTAGTTCATCCACGGTTTTGAGAATGTCGCCGGTGATGATGGCAACATGTTGCGCGCCGGGCGTGAGATAGTAATCGAGATACTCCTCGATCTGACTTTTCTTACGACCTTCCGCCGGTTCATTGATGGGAAACTTGACACGTCCGTTGCCGTTTTGCATGACCTTCGACATGAGCGCAGAATATTCCGTGGAGATGTCCTTGTCATCGAAGTGCATCAGTTGACGGAAGCCCATTACCTGATGATAAAAATTAACCCAGTCATTCATCTTGCCCAATTGCACATTGCCTACGATATGATCGATCGCCGCCAGACCTGTTGACTCGGCTTCATATTTGAGCGGCTTGTAGGTGGGTGCGAAAACACCTTTGTAATCATCGCGATCCACAAACACATGCAATGTTTCGCCATACGTATAAATTGCGGACGTGCGATAGGCACCGTAATCATCCTTCTCTTCGCGTGGAGTCCATGCGGATTTACCGCCGCGTGAGGTTGTGGCTTGCCACGCCTTTTCAACATCGTCCACACCTAGCGCGATTACTTTCACGCCATCGCCATGCACCATATGATGCGATGCGAGCGGGCTCGAGGGCGAATAAGGCGCAGAAACAACAAACCGCGCCTGCCCCGCTTCAAGTACATACGAAGCAAAGTCGCGGTTGCCGGTTTCAAGCCCTGAGTAAGCAATGGGTTTGAAACCAAAAGCCTTCCACCAATAATACATGGCATGCTTGGCGTTGCCCACATAAAAATGCACATGGTCAACGGATTTGATCTGCAGGAAGTCCGCCTCCTCGGTCATCGGGCGGGTTTCGGGTTTTGCGATTGTAGCCATTCAGCCTCCTTTGGGTGAGATGTTAGGATTTTACGACAAAGGATGCCCCATTGCAATTGAAAAATTAGGATTGGATGAAAGATACCATTGACTGAAGACATTGATCTTCAACCTACACCTGAGAAATTAAAACGCCGTCGATGTGACGGCGTTACGGGTGAGTACCTTTTTATTCACCGGTCGGACTGCGTTTGATTGCATCCTCAATGAACATCTTCCAAACGGGATAAGCATCCTCATCCCAGATTGTATGCATCACTGTGAAGGCTTCTTCAGCCTCCCAGCCCAGCCGTAAGATGCGATACATGGTGATGAATGCGCTCGCGCGAAAATTCGCTTCGCAATGCACGTGAATTTTTTTGTCCCTGTGGGCATCCATCTCATCCATGAATTTGTTCAAGCCATCTTTGGTGGGTGTGCCCCAATTGACCGGAATGTTGATGTACTCTATGCCGAGGGATTTCACAAGCTCTGGCTCATCGGGTATCGCATCGCGGACGTCATGCGGCGCGAGATTAACGACGAGTTGTACACCCGCTTCTGCCACCGATTTCATTTGCTCCGCGGTTGGCATGCCGCTGCTGGATAATTTTTCGTTGTAAAACAAATAATTGTAAATCTCTTTCATTTCACCCTCACGATTTTTCCGTTGGTCATTTTTTGCAAGTCGTCCGTTTTCAATTCAAAGATCGCATTCGGAGTGCCAGCCGCCGCCCAGATGGTTTGATATTGGATGAAATCTTCATCGAGATAGGTTTCCATGTTTTGGATGTGACCAAAAGGCGGCACGCCTCCGATGGCGAAGCCGGTTACGGCTCGCACGAAATCGGCATCTGCCCGCCCGATAGCTTCACCTGCGTACTCGCTGATGCGTTTTTCATCGACGCGATTTACGCCGCTGGTTAAAACCAGAATCGGCTTATTCGTTGACTTGCCCTTGAATATCAACGACTTCACAATTTGACCTAGCTCACAGCCCGCGCGATCTGCGGCTTCCTGCGCCGTGCGTGTGGACTCGGCGTGTTCGATCACGGTGTAGTTGTATCCGAGTGAGTTGAGCAGGTCTTGAATTTTTTGAGCGGAGGGAGAGAGTGGCATGATGGGCTTTCCTTAAAGCGAGAATTTGGCTGATTATAGCTGAAATGAAACTTCGGCTTTGAAGAAGCTGGTCTGGCTATGGCGCGGGGTACCCAAAAGCGATTCCCAAAAACGAGACATATATGTTTGTTTGCAGCGGCGGTTCATTGGGCATGACGAGTCCACACTGGTAGCGCAATATCACCACTGCGCCGAACGGGACTTTATGAAACCCTTGTGCGCCATATTCTGTGCCCGATAAACCGCACCCATCCATCACGCCTTGCCAGGCATGGCTGAATTGTGCTTCGGCAATTTGTGAGGCTGTGGTTTGAGTCAGCCAGGGACTCCAGGCACATAAGCCAATCAGTAAACAGAAAATGATAAAAGCTGGAAGTTTATTTCGCATATGACATCCTTTGTGGACAGGACGCCATGTGTAGCTGTTATGTTCCTCTGCGTTGATACTTTACCTGCCACAATACGCGCCAGGAATTCCCACCATCATCAGAGCGTTCCCAGTTCCAATCGAATTGACTCGGTTCAATGTTGTACCAGACCATGCGCTGTTTACAGGCTTCACCGCGTACAAGCGCATCGCGGACGAGAATCATCTTGTCCTCTTCAAACTTACCTGTGAAATCAAGATAGGTGCCGTTGTTATCCACCCAGGTCTGGCACCACAGTCCGCGTTCAGGGTCGTAGACGGAGACGCTCGTGCCGTTCAATTCAAGCGAAGTGAAGTTCTCCTGAATGACCTTGTCATCGAGAATGCGTAGGACATGATTGGTGGCTTTGCCGTCTGCGCCCCAGCTCACGTCCCATGCGCCGAGCCAGAAATCAAATTGAGATTCGGGGTTATTGTCCATAATGCCTCACTGGTAAATGTAGCGCGAAATTCATATCGCGCAGGTGGTTGCGACATAAATGTCGCGTTACATTTATAATTTACCATGATGTTTGTTTATCGATCCGACCCTTGAGAACTGTTTTTGGAGAGCCATGTCTGACCAGCAGCGCAAGATCTATCAAACCGATGGAGACCGTTACGAAGCTTTAATCGCACGCGAGGATTATCAGGGGAATATTGAAAAAGCCCTCGATGAGATCGTGAAAGTCGATGGCTTGGACGTACTCGACCTCGGCGCAGGGACAGGTCGCCTGGCAGTGATGCTGGCGCCGCGTGCCAAGTCCATGCGGGCGTTTGATGTCTCAGAAGAAATGCTGCGCGTGTGCCGGTCACGTTTTGTAGCCAGTGGACTCTCCAATTGGAAAGTGGAGGTTGCCGATCATCGTCAGTTACCTGCTGAAGATCGATCTGCTGATCTCGTTGTTTCTGGCTGGAGCGTGGCGTATCTCTATGTGTGGCATCCTGAGACTTGGCGGGCTGAGTTGGAAAAATGGTTGGGCGAGATGAAACGCGTCTTGAGGCCGGGCAGTTTCATCGTCCTGTTTGAATCGTTGACCACAGGGAGTGAGTCGCCGATTAAGTTGGAACATCTCAAAGAGTATTATCCCTGGCTCGACGAAGCAGGCTTCCAAAATAAATGGATCCGCACGGGTTATAAATTTAAGTCAGTTGATGAAGCCGAAGAGCTATCACGCTTTTTCTTTGGCAATGAGTTGGGTGATAAGGTGCGGCAAAATAAATGGGTCATTTTGCCGGAGTGTACCGGTGTGTATTGGAAGCAGATCTGAGCTAGGTATCCAACGGTAAGGTTTGTAAGGGACGATTGCGCTTGACCTTCTTGCGCTCGTATTCTTCGTATATATTTTTATAATCTGCTGCTTCGTATCTGCTAAATAGCTCGGCAAAAATGTTCGGCAACTTCCGATAAGGGGATATATCCAGCTCCATGAGCAGGATATCAATGTACTGTTGAAAGCGTGTGCTGACTGCGCATGAGCGCGCGTTTTCAAATTTGATGTTCGCGCGTTTCCAATTGCGGACGTTCTCAATGCTCTGTTCCATTTCTTGAGAAAAGGGAACTTCGAGTTCGCCGCGCAGGTAGGCGCACAGCCACTGGGTTCCGATCTCAACCGTAGGCACGTGCATATATCCGTGATTAAAACCAGCGAAAGCGAGGCGTGGAATGCGCGGATGGATCAGATGCCGGTAAAGCTGCGGTCCATCTTTTTCGGCTTCGAGCAGATTGCGATACTGCTTAGGCAGGAAGGGGAATGTGGGGGTTAGATAACCAACTGACATCACAATTAGATCACACGGAATTACCAAGCCGTTTTTCAACTGAACCGCATCGCGCGAGAAACATTCGATCTCAGAATGATAGGGGAATATCTTTCCTTCTGCTACCAGCGGATAATAATTTTCGGGTCCCAGCGCACCTGAGGAACGGAAGTCCATTAGGATTTTATGTTTCGGCACAAGCACTTTTAATCGGTCTTGTGCGGCTTGATCCTTACCTTTCCCATTTCGATTCAGTTGGAAAAGCACAATCGATTGAATGAAATTCCAAAAACCGTCGATCATAAAGCTGAGTTGGTTGTGGAGAAAACGCTCCATCGCAGTGGGTTGTGCCCAACTGGTCATCATCACGTTGCCAAAACGCGTGAATAAAGCATAGGTGAAATGTGCACCGAGAATCCATTCTGGGATCAGCCAGCTGGGTGTCCGAAAGACGTGATGGACTTGTGCGCTTCTTTCGGCTGCCAAAGTTGCCATATCCAAAGCGCTTTTGCCATAGCCGACGACGACCACGCGTTTGCCGTTGAAAATATCCAATGAGGTAATATCGCGCTCGGTGATGATCCTGCCTTTGAACTGTTCCTGATCAGGGAACTGCGGAGAGTTCTTTCCGTCAGTATATTGACCCGCCGCAAGAATGGCATATGCAAATAGTTCTTCGTGAATACCGTCTGCGTTTTTGTAACGGACAAGCCAGCCGTTTGTCTGTTCCTTCATTTCAAGCACTTCATGCTTCAAGCGGATATCGAGTTTAAGATGTTCCACAGCCGCAGTCAGATAGCGCATGATCTGTTCGCCGGTTGGATGTAAGTCGGGTTTGAATTGCCAGTCAAAATCGGAGAGATGATATTGGGAGTAAATATTTTGCAGGTGGACTTCTGGATAGGCGGTTGACCAAACACCGCCGATCATTTCAGACTTCTCGAACACAACTGGAACGAATCCGTTTTTCTGCAGGATATTTGCTGCCGCGATGCCGGATATGCCGGCACCGATCACAGCAATGCGCGCGCCTTTATTGAGTAACATGAATAACAGCCTCCTCGATCTGGGTTGTTTGCTAAAACAAATCGAGTATCCATAATCATCATGGATACTCGATTCTTTATTTCAGTGTTGAATTGTAAGGAGGTCGAGATTTGGAAGCATCCCTCCACAGGAGCATATTCCTACGTTGAAACGATTGATTATTTGATCAATGTTTCTGTCAGATTCAATAGCGCATCTTCCACGCGCTCCTTGTGTTTGCCGTGCATCGGCATTGTCTCCATTTCTTGCACAGAGAAAAATCCCGCTTCGGTTGTCTCGTTGCTCAAACCCAATTCGCCGTCGGTGACTTCCACTTCAAAAGACATAACGACGATGTGGGCTTTGTTGCCATCCGGATATACGACGAGTTGATTCGGATTGCTGTAGACGCCGATCAAACGCTTCACTTCTACGTGTAAGCCTGTCTCTTCCCAAACTTCCCTGATACAAGCCTCAGCCGCGGACTCGCCAGGCTCCATCGCGCCGCCGGGGATGCACCAGAGTCCGTTGTCGGTGCGGCGGGTGAGCAATGCTTTGGTACGTGTCTCATTGAAGATGACGGCGCTACAACCAAAGCGTAGCTGACCTTCTTTGCCGAGTCTTTCGCCATAGAGGACTTGGGTCATGAATACCTCCCGTTAATGTAGGGGCGGGGTCTCCCCGCCCAATGTTGTTACATGAAAAAGGGGCGAGAAGACCTCGCCCCTACGTATCTAGGTTATTTGATAAACGTGCCGTTACGTAATTCTTTCAATGTCTCTTGGATCTCTTCGATGGTGTTCATCACGAAGGGACCGTATGGGACAATCGCTTCTTTGAATGGCGCGCCAGCGACGAGCATGAAGCGCACAGAGTCGTTTTCGGTGCTGACGGTGATGTGATCGCCATCGGTGTATTTGAGCATTTTCACAGCGTTAACTGTTTCACCCGAGAAAACGCCTTCGCCTTCGAAGACGTAAGTGATGAGCGTGTGCCCGCTGGGGATGGCGAAATGCCATTCGGAAGCCGGAGCAATTTCAACGTCCATATAAAGAGGCGAGGCGGCAATGTCGGTGACGGGTCCGCTGATGCCGTCCACTGTCCCGGATACGATGCGGATCTTGACTCCATCCTTTTCGTAAGTGGGGATGGTGGCGGCGGTCACTTCCTGATAGCGCGGCTCGGACATTTTGAGATGCGAGGGCAGGTTGACCCAGAGTTGGAAGCCGTAGATGTTGCCGCTCGCGCCGCGGCGGGGCATTTCCTCGTGGAGGATGCCGCGACCGGAACTCATCCACTGCACGTCGCCGGGACCGATGACGCCTGAGTTGCCGAGGCTGTCGCGGTGGGCGGTGGAGCCTTCGAGCATGTAGGTGACGGTTTCGATGCCGCGGTGCGGATGGTAGGGGAAGCCGCGCAGGGGACCTTCGAGCGGGTCGTTGAAAGCGAAGTGGTCGAAGAGCAGGAAGGGATCAAATTGGTTGCTGGTTTTGGGTGCAATGGAGCGAAGCAAACGCACGCCCGCGCCTTCGATGGCGGTTTGTGGTTCAATAGTTTGGGAGATAGTTCTAAGGTTGTTCATGTGGGGTTAGATGAGGCGAGATGAGTTGGTATTACATCGTCCAGGCTTCGGCTTTCATATCTACTTCATCAGACCAACGAGTTTGTAACGCGGATATCTCTTTGACAAGTTCTTCCGGTAACGGCAGGATGTTTTTAGCTGCATCCAGAAATTCCTGCAATCGTTCAGATTGGCTGGTAGATCCCACCGTAGCGCGGACTTGTGGAATGCTATGACCAAAGCGCACGCAGAACTTGGTCCAGCTTGGGATGCCGGAGCGTTCGAAGATCGGTGCGACTTCAACGGCGCGCTGCTGGAGGTATTCCTTCCACGCCGCGCCGGGGACATCGCGCAGGCGATGCACATTCCCGCCCGAGACGGTGCGCATGGCGATAATGGGTTCTTTTCGTTCCACGAGCAAGTCCCATAATTCGTTGGAGGCGAAGCGTTGCAGGGGATTGAGATAAAAGATATAACCATCCACGATGTCTTGAGTGTATCCGCCACGTAGGGCTTTGAGCGCGTAGTGCGATGTCCACGGGAAGACTTCAAGCACATAACGTTTGACCAAGCCTTCTTGCTTGATCTGATTGAAAACTTCATAGCACTTACCGCCGTTGGCGTAGTCATCGGCGAGTGCGCCGCTTAGACATAACTGTCCCAGTTCCAAGCCGTCCAATCCGAGCGGGTCAATGTTCTGATGGATCACATCGCGCAGTTCATTGATATTGGTCCAGCCGATCTTCACGATCAATTTCGGGATTTTGGTCCGTTCTTCATCGAAGGCAACGCGCAATACTTTGAGAGCGTCGCCGTATGTGTGACTGGTGTGGAACCAGATGTCCGCATCCATGGCGGCGCGAGCGACTTTGACACGCTCAGCGAATGCGATCTTGTCATCGCCAAGCCTGGTGGTTCCGTAAACGTAGGGCGTAATGTCTGTGAGAAGTTTTGTTTCCGGCATGTCTGGTGTCCTTATAGTGAAGCAATACTGTTCTATTTCGTCCGTTTTACTTTGCGCTCATCACCAGTACGTAATTGATGATTTGCAATACAAGCCAAAGGACGGGGACATAGGTCAATTCAAGTTTATTGACGCGGGCGATCAATTCTTGTTTGCTTGGGGCAGCTGATTGAGGCGCGGGAATATTGACCGCTTTCTGGCTTGCGGTGGTTTTCTTTTCGGGCAGGGCAGGGGCTGGTTTGTCGGGCGTAGAATCCACGCGGATGATCCAAATGGTAAGACTGAGCGAGATCAACAGGATAAAGTAATTGATGATCATGAATGTATCGGCAAAGGTTAGGTAACCAATCGGCGGCACGCGCGAGGTAAAGTTCATGTGATACAAAACCGATGCGACCAGCGCGCTAGTGATGATGGCGACACGGTTTCCGACATTTTTGGTTGTAATGAACAAGGCAAATAAAGCGCCGAGTACGATGATCACCGCCGGGAGCAGACCCTTAAGCCAACCGGCTAGCGATGGCTTGGTCAAATGCGCGGTGAATACATAGCGTGTATAGTCCAGGTTCCAGGCGTCGTAGTGTTGCGGAACGATTTCAGCCGAATAATCTTTGGTGTTCAAGTTCCAGCCAAGGATGAAAACATTTTTGTCGACCGCGGTTGTTTCGTTATTGACTTCATAAACAACCTGGCTTTTATCATAGTTACTGCTTTCAATGATAATTTTTATATCGTGACTGTCGAAGGGGTATTTTTTCAAGTCCACTCTTTGAAAGACCGTGGCGGAGACGCGGTAGGTGGGTTTGGTTTCTGATCCTGCATCTGCCAGCAGAACCGGCTTGGATTTGGTTGTGCCATTGATGATCTCAAAGTCAGTCTTATCGCCGCATTTGGTCGGGCAGGTAAATTCGATATAAAAATCCACGTCAATGGCACCGGTGCTAATGTCCAATGCGCCCGCGCGGATGAGGTAGATCCCTACTTTTAGCACTTCGGGTGTTGTCTGGGCTTTTGCTTGATGAATGGGCTGGGCGATCAAAATGAAAAGTGTGCAGAGCAGTATCAAGATTGTACGACGTGACATGGTTGCCTCCATAAAATAATAATCACCATCTGCGGCGGTGATTATATACCTGTTTTATCGTCTTTATTTTCACGGCTTTAGAAGCGAGATTACCCTGGATGAAAATTATCGGTCTTTTAAAGCCAATACGTCTCAACTCCATTTTGGCGGAGTTGAGACGTAAGCCATTCGGCAGCCTTCTGATTTTCAGATCTTCCACATTGGACGGATGTTGTTTTTTTCTTTTTCGATTTCCTTACTGACGAGCCGCTCCCATAACACAAAACCTGAATAGCGTTCCACCTTTTTTGTGGCTACCAGAAAATCAGCCAAAGGTTTTTGTGAGCCTTCGTTGGGTATCATGAAAGACCACATGTGCAATTTGCCCCTGTCGTCCTCGGTCAATACAGACTTGAAATAAGCGTGCGGTATTGGGAGTGTATTCCCGGTTTCAGCCGTGGGTTTGATCGTCAAAATCGGCACATCAAAGTTGAATAGCGGACCGCAGATCACGTAGGTTTCCAGGATGGATTTCTGAGCATCCAACTGCCTGACCGCATCTTCCAGGGTCTTCCAGATGCCACGGTTGAATTCCGGTTTTTGCGGGGACATGTTTGAAAGCAGGAAAGTCTCGCTGTTTTGGATCTCGCTTTCGCCCTGATTTGCGCTGGCGACCAGGTGACCGCGGTCATAGCCTGAGCCCTCGTAGTCCGCCAGATCGGTTCTGAATCCATCAGGGACGCGGAAGTCTGCGCGGAAATTGTCAGCGCGCTGGACATCGGTCTTATTCGGGTCAACGATCTCTAATGCCCATTTCGCCTGCCGGAAATAATACGGGTAGTGGTTAAGTAACAAGTGATAAGTTGTAGCGGATGATAAAAAGCCTAGTTA
>JBDTWO010000005.1:0-67234 GCA_040006635.1 Chloroflexota bacterium | reverse complement strand
GATGGTACTTGGAGGGCGACCTCCTGGGAGAGTAGGTCATTGCCAAGGGGCTTTTTCTTTTAATATTTCGTGTGGTCTTTTCAGCCACACGTGAATCATGTATAATCTCATCGGCAAGTTCGGTTGCAGGACACATAGCGTCCTCATCATGCAAAACGAGGAGTGTGAAGCGTACGGGTTGGTCTTTTGATCATTTTGACGTTTCTTTCAATGTGAATCCCTCGGTCCGAGCTTATCTGTCGGCCGATTTTTTTTGTCTGTATTTCTATGCAAAAAGGAGGTGACTTCGTTTGGCAGCTGTAAATTTACGCAATGGTGAATCCCAAGATTCACTTCTCAAACGCTTTCGCAAGAAGGTCGTTAAGAGTCAAGTATTGAGCACTGTTCGCCGTAAACGGTGGTTCGTCTCCAAGAGCGAACAACGCCGTATGGAAAAGAAGAAGGCGATTCGTCGCGGTAAACGCAAGACATTCACCAGAGACGGTGAATAAAGAGGAACTATGGCGAAAGAAGAAGATAAAATTCGTGCAGAGGGTCTTGTTATTGAAGCTTTGCCCGGCACTCAGTTCCGTGTAAAGTTGGATAACGGTCATGTGGTGTTGGCTTACCTTTCCGGTAAAATGCGTAAACATTATATTCGCATCCTGTTAGGTGATCGTGTGGCTATGGAAATGTCCCCATATGATTTGACCCGTGCCCGTATTACTTTCCGCCAGCGCAAGAACGCGCCTGCTCAAGTTCAAGAATAAGAATGTTTTGCAAGATAGTGAAATAAAAAGGCTCCCGATTTTTCGGGAGCCTTTTTTGTTATCTTTTATCGAGCTGTAATGATTATGGTAAATCCCTAAACGAATTTAACACTTTCATATAATTTGCGCGCTCAAATGCCGCAGGTTCCTTCACGGATTTTTGACTCATGCTGCCCTGCATCTGCTGAATGGACTCGTACTCCCTTTCCTGCATCCAGGCTTCGAGATCGGTCAATATCTGACCGATCGCCTGCTCGCCATAATGCAGCAGGTTCGACGCCATCATCGCGACCTTGGCCCCAGCCATCATGGATTTGATCACATCTGAATGCGAGTGCACACCGCTAGTCAATGCAAAATCTGTGTTGAGTTTGCCGTGCAGGATTGAGATCCAGCGCAGCGGCAAACGCAGATCGGACGAGGTGCTTAAGTCCAGGCTGTGCATGATCTCAAGTTCATCGAGATCAAAATCGGGTTGATAGAAACGATTGAATAGGACCAGCCCATCTGCGCCAGCTTCAACGAGCCGTTTCGCAAAATTTGGAACGGAGGTCACGAACGGACTGATCTTTACTGCCAGCGGGATCTTGATTGCAGATTTGACCTCCGCCACCAATTCAACCTGGGTATCTTCAATGTCACCGGATGTCATATCCAGATCGGTGGCGATGTAATATACGTTGAGTTCGAGCGCATCGGCGCCTGCTTCTTCGATTTTACGCGCATAACTGGTCCAGCCGCCTTTGGAGACGCCGTTCAAACTTCCGATCACGGGGATCTTCAAGGCTTTTTTGAGACCGGTCAATTGATTCAAATATTTCTCGGGGCTGATGCCGTACATGCCGCCATCCGGGAGATACGATAACGCTTCAGGGAACGAATCTGAGCCGCGGTTCAGGAAGTGATCCAGTTCAAGGCTATCGTGGATGATCTGCTCTTCGAAGAGTGAGTACATTACGATCGCCGCAATGCCAGCGTCTTCAAGTTTGCGTGCCCGCTCGAGTTTCTTTGAGAGGGGCGAGGCCGAAGCCACGAGCGGGTTTTTTAAGTTCAGACCAAGATAAGTTGTAGAAAGATCCGTCATGGCTTACTCCTTTTTGTCTCCGTTGTAATGCATCGCCGCCATCTGTTGATACAGAGTCCAGCGGGATTTGGCGTCGTGTTGTGCTTCGCCCATCAGCTTCTCGGCGCGTTCTTCATCCATTTGAATGAGCATTTTGTAGCGCGTCTCATTATAGGCGTATTGCGAGATCGGAATGCTCGGTTCTTTGGACTCGATCACCAGCGGATTTTGTCCCTGTTCGGCAAGCCGTGGATCGTAGCGGTACATGGGCCAGTGACCCGATTGCACAGCCAGTTTTGATTGTTCAAGACTCTTCGCCATATCGTAACCGTGCGCAATACATGGACTGTACGCGATCACGAGCGATGGACCATCATAAGACTCAGCTTCGAGCAAAGCGCGCAGGGTCTGCTGGTCGTTGGCGCCCATCGCGACGCGAGCCACATACACGTAACCATAGGACATAGCGATCAGACCAAGATCCTTTTTGGGCAAACCTTTACCAGCCATTGCGAATTTGGCGACTGCCGCACGCGGTGTGGACTTGCTCGCCTGACCGCCTGTATTCGAATAGACTTCCGTGTCGAGCACAAGCACGTTCACATTGCGCCCGCTGGCGAGTACGTGATCAAGACCACCGTAGCCGATATCGTATGCCCAGCCGTCGCCACCGATGATCCATACCGATTTCTTAACGAGTCCATCAGCCAAACTGACCAGGTCCTTGGCGCGTGTATCACTGGATCTGCCGAGTTTGTTCTTCAACTCGACCACCCGTTCGCGTTGCGCTTCAATACCGGTTTCATCGGATTGGTTGGCGTTCAAGATCGCTTCAACCAATTCTTTGCCAAGTTCCTTTTCGAACGAAGCCAGCAATTCACGGGCATATTCGGTCTGCTTATCGATTGTCAGGCGCATGCCGAGACCAAACTCGGCATTATCTTCGAACAGTGAGTTCGACCATGCCGGTCCGCGACCTTTTGAGTCCACAGCCCACGGGGTGGTGGGGAGGTTGCCGCCGTAAATGGATGAACAGCCGGTGGCATTGGCGATCACAGCGCGGTCACCAAACAATTGCGAAACCAGTTTCACATATGGTGTTTCACCGCAGCCTGCGCAGGCGCCGCTGAATTCGAACAACGGGCGCAGTAACTGTGAGTTCTTGATCGTGGACGGGTTGATCAACTTGCGGTCCAGATCGGGAATGTTCATAAAGAAATCCCAGTTCTTGGCTTCAGTTTCACGCAGGGCTGGTTGCGGCGCCATATTGATCGCCTTACGCCCAACCTGGGTCTTATCCTTTACCGGGCAGACTTCTACGCACAACGTACAACCCGTGCAATCTTCCGGCGCAACCTGGACGGTATAGGCGTAGCCGGGTGAGAATTCTTTGAACTTCGATGCCGTATGCTTGAATGTCTCTGGTGCATTGGCAACCAGTTTTTCATCGTACACTTTATGGCGGATCACCGCATGCGGGCAGACCATCACGCACTTGCCGCATTGAATACACAGCTTCTCATCCCATACCGGGATCTCCAAAGCGATGTTGCGTTTTTCCCACTGCGTGGTGCCGGTCGGGAATGTGCCGTCAATTGGAAATGCCGAGACAGGGATGTTATCCCCGTTCGCGCCGATAATTTCTCCAAGCACATTGCGGACAAAGTCCGGCGCTTCACTCGGGACCGGGAGCCTGCGTGCCGTCTTGGACGTGATCTCAGCTGGGACCTTGACCTCATGCAGATTCGCGATCGTTGCGTCTACCGCCTCGAAGTTTTTCTTGACGACAGCTTCGCCGCGCTTGCCATAGGTCTTTTCAATGGAATGTTTGATCTCGGCGATGGCGTCTTCACGCGGCAGGATGCCGCTGATGGCGAAGAAGGCAGTCTGCATAATGGTATTCATGCGTCCGCCCATGCCGGTCTGTTCAGCAACATCGTAACCATTGATCACGTAGAATTTGAGTTTCTTCTCGAGAATATCCTTCTGTACTTCAATGGGGAGGTGTTCCCACACTTCATCGGGACCATATAAGCTGTTGAGCAGGAAGGTCGCGCCAGCCTTGGCGTATTTGAGCATGTTCACACGCTCGAGGAAATTGAATTGATGACAGGCCACGAAAGTGGCTTCATTCAACTCAATGAGATACGGTGCGCGGATAGGTTGAGGACCAAAGCGCAAATGCGAGATCGTCACTGTGCCGGATTTCTTCGAGTCGTAATAGAAGTAGCCTTGGGCGAAGTTTTCGGTCTCTTCACCGATAATCTTGATCGAGTTCTTGTTTGCGCCCACGGTACCGTCTGCGCCAAGACCAAAGAACACACAGCGGACAGTCTCTTCAGATTCGATCTTGAAACTTGCATCCACTTCAAGGCTGGTATGAGAGACATCATCATTGATGCCGACCGTGAAGTGATTCTTGGGCTGAGGTTTGGTCAATTCATCAAGGGTGGCTTTGACCATCGCGGGAGTAAATTCCTTGGAGGAAAGTCCATAACGTCCGCCAATGACTTTGATGTTGGATCTGCCGCCTTCAACCAGCGCATTGATCACATCCTGATAAAGTGGTTCACCGAGTGAACCGGGCTCTTTGGTGCGGTCAAGTACGGTGATGGAGGTGGTGGTCTTGGGCAGGGCTTTAAGGAAATATTCCATTGCGAAGGGACGATACAGTCTCACGCATAACGCGCCGACTTTTTCACCTTTTGCCGCCAGAAACTTGACCGTTTCCATGGCGGTCTCGCCGCCTGAGCCCATGATGATCACGACCCGTTCGGCTTCGGGATGACCGAAGTAATCGAACAGGTTGTAATGTCGACCAGTGACCTGGGCGAATTTGTCCATGGCTTCCTGGACAATGCCGGGCACGGCGGTGTAGTAATTATTCGCCGCTTCACGCATTTGGAAGTAGACATCGGGATTCTGCGCGGAACCGCGCAAAACGGGATGGTTCGGGGTGAGGGCACGGGCTCGATGAGCACGGACCAGGTCATCGTCCACGAGGAGGCGAAGCTCTTCATCCGTAAGGTGGAAGATCTTGGTAACTTCATGGGAGGTGCGGAAGCCATCAAAGAAATGGATGAAGGGCACGCGCGATTTGAGCGTTGAGGCTTGTGCAATCGCGGCGAAATCCTGCGCTTCCTGCACGGAGGCAGAGGAGAGCAATGCCCAGCCTGTCTGGCGGACAGCCATCACATCCTGATGATCGCCATAAATGGAAAGGGCATGTGCTGCAATGGCGCGTGCCGCCACATGGAAGACCGTGCTGGTGAGTTCACCCGCGATCTTATACATGTTTGGGATCATCAAGAGCAGACCCTGTGATGCGGTGAACGTAGTTGTGAGTGCGCCGGTTTGAAGTGCGCCGTGCACTGCGCCTGCTGCGCCACCTTCAGATTGCATTTCGATCACGAGCGGGGTGGTGCCCCAGAGATTGGGCTTGCCTTTGGCTGACCACTCGTCCGCGAATTCGCCCATGCCGGAGGATGGCGTGATCGGATAGATCGCGATCACCTCGCTCAAGCGGTGGGCAACGGAGGCTGTGGCTTCGTTGCCGTCTGTCATAATTACTGGTTTTTTCATACTTGCTCCTTTGAGGAACGGGCTAAAATGCCCGGATATTTCAATTCGAGTAAGTTTATCCCCCGCAGGTCAAAGCTGTTAGTTATGAATGACTTAAATACCCATGTCTGTTGTCACATTTCGGACAAGAATAGGCGAAAATGAAAAACAGGAGCAATTTTGCTCCTGTTTTTCATTTCTCATGTTTGTTTCGTTACTTTTGCCTGGTAGGTGGAATTTCTTCGAGTTGGGTGAAAATTTTCAAACCGTTTTTACGACCGACCTCCACCATGAGGTCTGCGCCTTGCGATGCGCCGCCAACTCGTAAAACCGCATCACATTTTTCAAGGAGTCGCTCAGCAATGGGATGAAAAATTTCATTGAAGGCATCATCGCCGATTTGTTTTGACCCTGCCAGTTTTACCAATGGGAGCGCAAACCATTCGCCCAAAACTGGGATGTGACCCAGACGAAAGATGGGAAATGCATACGCTTCCATCGCATGGACGTTTGCTTCTATCTTCTGAGGGTTGTCACCTGTCCCTGAGCGGTAGGGACCTGCGATCAGGATCAGCATTGCATCAGCCAAGGTATTTCTCCAGATGAGGTTTGGCAAGCAGTAATGCCGCCAGTGACTTGGCATCCGGCATTTCGCCGCGTTCCACCATTGCGAAGGCTTCCTTCACAGACATTTTCTCAACTGATAAAAACTCATCATCATCCGGGTCAAGCGGATTGTGCTTCAGGTCGGCGGCGAGGAACACGCCCATGAATTCAGTGGAATATCCCGGCGCAAGAAAGAACTCGCCAACTTTGATCAAGGTGCCAGCTTCCATGCCGGTCTCTTCGCGGATCTCGCGGGCGGCACATGCCTCGTAGGGTTCGTCGCCATCGCGCGTGCCTGCGGGTAATTCCAATAAATCTCCGCCAGCGGCATGACGGTATTGACGGACAAAGAGCATGTTCCCATCTGCATCAATCGGAATAATAACTACCGAGCCACCATGTTCAATGATCTCTAATTTGGTCTCATGTCCATCGGGTGTTTTGAGGTAGTCGCGCCGGATCTTGAAAGCGCGTCCCTGCAACAGGGTTTCAGATTTGATCAATTCAAAAGGCATGGAGTTTTCCTTGAGTGAGATATAAGCTTGTTGATTATAAAATAAAAGCCCAAGCAATTATCCCGGGCATGATTGCAGTTGTAATTTTTCTATGGAATGCTCAGAAATTGACCAGATGTCAAAGTGGCGTTTACAGGAATGTTATTTTTTTGCGCTATTACTTCGGGATATACATCGCCAAATGAACAGGCTACACTATACACAGTTTCATCGGAACTTTGAACAATATATGATGTAGGATGATTTCTCATCATGGGGTTACCGGGGAAAGAATTTCCGGTTTGTGGAATTTTTAGTACGAAACCAGAGTATATAGATTGACTGTCAGCGATGCCGTTCAAAGCAAGGATCTCATCGGGGTCGACATTGAAACGTCGTGCGATGCAATAGAGAAACTCTCCTTGTTGCAAAGTATAAGATGTCGGTATTGAGCCTGCAGGAATGAATGTGGCGGTTACATTAGGATTAACCGCCAGTGTTGCTGTCGGAGTAAGAGTCACCGTGGTTGTCAATGTTGGTGTTGAAGTAAAAGTCGCTATAGGCGGTGGAGTAAGCCATTTTCCTAGTAAGGAAGAAGCTAAAAGCCCAGCAAGAATTGTGCCTGCTAATCCAATGAGCGCAATAACAATTACTCCGTTAAGCTTGCGAGTTAGTTTTGGCTTTTTCGGTTCTGTCTCTTGTCTTAACGTTGGTTGCACGCTTAGAGATGCCTTTTCCTCATCGTACTCTCTTCGCTCATTTCCAACCTTCTCTTGGGTTACTTTAAGACCAAGTTCTCCCACATTTTGTTTCTTCTGTATTTCTTTTTGGACACTTACCCCAGTTTCACTACGCTTAAGTTTATCTGATTCCCGTCCTGATATTTCTTGCGCAACCATTTTATCAACTTCAAGTTCCGCCTTTTTATTAGTAACTCTCTCGGCGACTTCCCGTTCTTCTCTTTCACTAATAGCTTCCTCAAGTCCGAGTTTCTCTTCCTCAAAATCCTTTTTAGGCAGTTCAATAGTTGTGCGTTCTAATTGCAACGCTCGAAACTTAAGTGCCCTCATCATCCTTGCGTAGCCCACTTCATTAAACAAATCTACCCATTGATAACGACTCAACGAAAATGGTACTTCACATTCCTCAAATCGTACTGGAATCAAGAAAATTCGACCCTCAGGCATTTCAAGGGCTTTATCTAGCGCGAATTTAATTTCCTTCTGGATATAACCTTCTTTATCTACCGAGTTTTTCGTCAAACAGATAATGATGGCATCAGAAGTCACTAATGCTTTTGGAATTTCTGATTGCCAATCTTGTCCACCTACCAAATTAACTTCATCGAACCACGGTTTAATTCCCCGCTTTCGTAAGTAACGATAAAGTTCACGCACTTTCGGTTTATCTGCCGAAGCGTGGCAAAGGAAGACTTTGAGAGGACGTTTCGTTTCTGACATTTGGTTTCCCGCCGACATGGGCTGACGAAATTATACAACTGATTCCAATTCGGCAGAGATCATAATTATTTCATGAAAGTTACTCATGTAGTATAGCAATGATGGCAAAACAGATTCGCTACATATTTCATTTTAATGGATTGGTAGAAAACAAACACTCAGGCAAAACTTATCTTGCCTGAGTGTTGAAAATTGATTTTATTGTGATTATGGGATTTGTAGTTTTTGCCCTGCTGTCAAAGAGCTATTAAGTGACAAATTATTAGCTTGTGCAATCCGTGAGGGATCAATATCGCCATAATAGCAAGCTACTCCATAAATCGTTTCAGACGAGCTATCAACAGTATAGGTATCCGGATGATTATGCCACATACGATTGCCTGGGAAGGGATTACCTGTCTGTGGAATAGCCAATGCTTTACCAGCATATAAAGTTGGAGAGTCGGTAATTCCATTCAAAGTGAGCAACTCTTGTGGGTCCACGTTGAAACGGCGGGCAATGCAGTATGGATATTCCCCGTCTTGTAAGGTGTAACTTGCGGGACGTGGACCAGATTGAACCTGTGATGTCGCCGTGGGCACATTCGGAACCGCGAGAGTCGCAGTTGCGGGCAATGAGACCAACGGTGTGTTTGTGGGAGTGACAGCGGGGGGCGTGATGCCGGGAGCCAGAGTGGCTGTAGCCGCAGCGGGTGCGCCTGGGGAGGTGGTCATTTGCGCGATCGCTGAACCGGTTGCAAGGGCTTGAACAGCGCCCATATCGGTAGGTTGTGCAGATGCAAATAGGTTATTTGCCGCGATCGGTGTATTCGTAACAGCGGGCGCCTGTGAGTACGGTTGATTACAAGCGGATAACACAACTGAAGCCAACATCAGTATGGAGGCAATCAATATGCCTCGTTTCATTCTTGCCATAGAGTTCTCTCCTAATATTCGAACAAAAGTTTAGATGATGGTAGCACATCCCCTTTAATGCGTCAAGTTTTGAGGTAGGGAATTGGATGGATGGACGAATTTCACATGAATTCGTAATTATGACTGCACTACAAAGACTCTGATCGCCTGTTCCTTCCCCTTAAATATCACTTCGCCAAGATCTTCAACTTGAATTTGATCGGGCAATCCCTCGCGCGTGTTTTGATCGATTGCGGGTATGTGGTCTCCATTTGATTCGTAGGAGCGACCCTTCAGGGCTACCCAAGCATTCTTCTCTCGCTGGACAAGTCGCCCCTACAGTTTATAGAAAAAAATATTTTCAAACACCAATCATAATCCAACCTCATGCGCTGGCTGGTTCTGTTTTCATATCAGGCTGACTTCGTGCGCAACTCACGTAACAACTGCTGGTCCATTCCTACGCCGCGCGGCTGATCGATCATGCTCAAGCGTTCCGTCATGGTGGTTTGGAACATAACGTTGACCTCTTCATACTTCCTTGCTAGGTTTCGAAACACCTTGGATGGAATGACTAGGAATTCACTCTCTTCTTCTGTGATGATATTGGCAGTGCGCGGAGTTCCGTTCAGCGCCGCGACCTCGCCGAAAAAATCACCAGCTTTCAGAATACTCAAGATCACATATTCATCCTCTGTGCTATACCCCACACCCACACTGCCTTTCAGGATGAAATAAGCCATATCGCTTGTTTCTCCGCGATACACCACCACTGTTCCCGGCGGTGCCTGCGCGATCAGAGTCTGCGCGGCAAGCTCATCACGTTCAGTAGATGTCATCCCATCCAACCCATTCAGTCGCTGGATAAAGCGTTCAATTTCGAATCTTGAAGCTGCTCTGCCAGCCCCAAGCCGTGGTGCCACTTCGAGTCCTCTTAGCATGGTCAAGGTCCGCTTCCATTCAGTGACTGTTTCACTCAGCGCAGGTAATCCCAACACGACCGTCCCAGCAAAAACCAGCACAAACGCGCTGATCATGAACAGAGTCCGCACATTCATCAGATCTGCCAGCCCGGCCAGCCCCATGCCTGCGACATACATGACATCCCGCACCACAAAATAGGAACTATGCACGCGGCCACGCATTTCGCGCGGCGCTGTGTGGTTAATAACAAGTTGCTCACTAATGAAAGATGGCGCATTGAATATTCCTGAGATTCCCATTGCCAAAATCGCGAGCCATACCGAACGCGAAAACGAATAGACGATCATCGCCCCCGCCATGCTCAAGTAACTAATCGCCAGCCACTGCCCCGCGCGGATGCGGTCCGCAAGCCGTACCATCAGGATGCTGCCCAGCGCAATCCCAATCGCCTCAGCTGCCTCCTGCAACCCGAAATGGAGTTCTGTCCCGCCTAGTTCGCGCAAAGTGAACGGCAGGAAGAGTGAAATTTCAAGACCGAAGATCAGATAAATGGGCGCGATCACAATAAACAACGAGCGCAGGATCGGAGTTTTGCCAACTACATTCAAACCTGCGCGCAAGTTTTTGCCAATGGCGCGCACGCTGGTATCTTCCAAGATTGGCAGGGCCGGGACGCGTGTAAGCAGAATCAACACCGCAGAAATCAAAAAGGAAAATCCATCGAGATAAAACGCCCACTCGATACTCGAACTTGTTGCAATGAATCCCGCCGCCGCAAAACCGACCGTGGTTGAACCTAGTGAGGAAACCGCCATTAACGAGGTCGCAGCTGAAAGTTCCTTTTCAGTGGTCACTTCGGGCAGAATGCTCGCATGGGCTGAATCGAAGAACTGGGTAATGGCGCTGGTCAGTGCGACGATCACATACAGCCAATTGATATTGAACCAGATCAAGAACGGGATGAGAAAAATCAAAATGGCGCGCAGCAGATCTGCGATGAGAATGATGCGTTTGCGGTCGAAGCGGTCGACGAATACGCCCACGATAAGTCCCACCACCAGCGTAGGTCCCGATGTCGCGATCAACATCAATCCCACGCTCTGTGCTGAGCCAGTCACGCGATACACCAGAATCGAAGCGGCGAGTGCGGTCAATGCGCTGCCCATCGATGAGATCAATTGTCCGATCCACAAATAAGTAAACGAACGATTTCGAAAAACGGATAACATTGATGTTGCAGATTTCATGGACAAAGAATTTTATGAGTTTGCATTTTGTCGATGCCGATTCTTTTCTATATCAGGTTGGTTCGTGCGCAGCTCGTGCAGCAACTGCTGGTCGAAACCTGTGCCACGCGGCAGTTCTGTCAAACTCAGGCGTTCGCCGATTAGCGTATGCAGCATCATATTTAAACTCGGGTACTTCTGCGCCAGATCCCGCATCACCTTCACAGTTCACTCTTCGTCCGTGTGATGGCGATGGTAGAGCGTGATTTTTTTGTGAGGATGCCCAACTCACCGATCTCTACCTGTTTGAAGCGACACTCCCGTGCCAACGACAACGCCGAAGCCTCACTTAATTTTGAAAACAATGGAACATTGGATAGAAACCCCGCAACTTCTGAAACAGCCTCGCCCTTTGATCTCATCATAATCAACCTCTTTGCCAGCCAAGCCCCAGGTGGATTTATTCTCTCAAATAGATAACCCCATCATAAAACAAAAGTGGCACGAATTCAAATGCGCGAGGTTACAGATTCATAGCTAGCATGTTCTTGATATTTGGGATTGGCGTAGACGGGACTAAATCGCACCCAGGCCAGACCGCATCCACGCCCGCCTCTTTCGCCTTTGAAACTGCTTCAGCGACTTGAGCCTCATCGCCCTGCAACAGAGTCGCCACCGGATCGAGATTCCCGAACAGCATCGTATCGGTTAACGCGAGTCGCGCTTCCCTCAGATCCACTGTTTGATCGATTGAGATCGCATCTGCACCTGACTGGTTCAATAACGGCAGTGACTTCGTCACATTCCCGCACACCGAAAGCACACACGGCTTGGGCAACTGCGCGATCAAATCTTTCTCAGCCGGGAAAACGAACTGCTCATACTTTGCCGGTCCAATAAATGCGGGCGATCCGCCCATATCATGGATGGTGATAAAGTCTGCGCCCGCCTCGCGATAGATATTACCGACTTTTGCCAGAAAAGTTGAAAGTTGAAAAAGCGCATCCATGACCAGATTGGGTTCATGCTTCATTTCGGCGAATAAACCTGCCGGTTCGATCAGGAACAATAACAGCGAATAAGGACCGGGGATCAACCCGCCAATCACCGCTTCATTTCCAATGTCCGCTTTCATCGTTCGCAGTGCATCACACACCAATGGGATTCTGCCCTGCCTGATGAAATCTGCGCTTTCAAAGTAACCGCTATTCAAAGATGATGTAGACGCAAACAAAGGCTTGGCAACCTGTGGGAAAGCAAACTCCGCGTGCTCATACATGCGGATCTGCGCTCCCAGCGCTTCGGCTTCCACATACATATCCAGCGGCGCAACCGCTGAAGGCAGCCTGCTCAATTTAAAAGTGCTCGCCGCGGCTTTTGCCATTTGTCCGCCATGTTTGTGGATGTCGTTAAAGACCAGCCCCTCGCGCTCCAAGCCTGCCGCGGTGACGTGGATCAACCCGCTGAACGCAGGAATGGTATCGATCTTTTTCCCAGACAATAAATCTAAAATCTTTTCGCGCATGCTTTACCTCTCTAACAAATTACGGATTACGCATTACGTTTTCCGTAACTCGTAACCCGTAACTATTCTCTATTCACTACTCTCGAATAACTATTTCACTGCCTTCGCAATCGCCGCTACATGCTCCGGTGTATTCCCACAACAACCACCGACGATCTTTGCACCGAGCGCCACATATTTCTTTGAGAAATTCGCCATATCTTCAGGCGTCATATCGTAAACGCCCATCTCAGTTTCAATATCCATGCGCGGGATGCCAGCATTCGGCTTCGCCCACAGCGGCATGTTCGGCAGGGTGTCTGCGTATTCCTTGATCACGAGCTCCATGTTTTCGAGCGTGGTCCCGCAATTTGCGCCGATGACCGTCGCACCCATTTCAGAATATTTCTTGATCACATCTTTTGGCTTGACCCCCATCATCGAACGGACTCCGCGGTCGTAGCTGAACGACACCACAATGGGGAGGTCGGTCACTGACTTCGCGCCTTCCACGGCAGGCGTTGTTTCTTCGAACGCGAACATCGTTTCGATCACTAACAAATCCACGCCGCCATCAGCCAGGGCTTTGGCTTGTTCGGCGAATGTCGCGCGGATGTCAGCCTCTTCCAACGGACCATAGGGCTTGGCTAACGCACCGACCGGTCCCAGCGATCCAGCGACCAGCACTCCGTCACGTGCTGAGGCGGCTTTACGCGCCAACTCTGCACCACGGATGTTCACTTCGGGCGCACGGTCTTGATATTTCGAGTCTTTCATGCGCAGGCGTGTGCCGCCGAAGGTGCAGGTCAAAATAATATCCGACCCGGCTGTGACGAAAGAACTTGCCAGCTTGAATAAAAGCTCGGGGTTATCAATGATCAGGTCCTCGGGCGCCTGACCGGGTCTTAATCCCATCTTCTGCAAATTCGATCCGGTTGCTCCATCCGCAACCAAGATTTCCCCGTTGTTGAGTCTTTCCAAAAACTTATTCATTGTGCTCCTATCTTTTGCCACGGAGACACTGAGTCACGGAGATTCTTTCTTCTTTCTCCCTTTGTGCCTTTTGTGTTTAAAAATTATTTCATAAAATTCTTCGCGATCGGGTCGATGACTCGATTCGGAATCAAATGCGCGATGTGCTCGAAGGGCTCGTTCATGTGCGGGAAACTCGTGGCGAGCATGAACTGATTTTGGAAATCAGGATCGGTGGGTAATTCGAAACGTTCCACTTTGCGCGTGATCGAATCGATCTCGTTGCGCTTCTCAACATTCAGCAACGCGATGCGCGCGCCATCACCCGCGGCATTGCCAACTGCATATACATTCTCCAATGCGCAATCGGGGATCAGCCCGATTAACATCGCTTTCTCTTTGTCAATATAACTGCCGAAGCCGCCAGCCAAAATAATTTTATCAGGAGTTTGCAAACCGCTCCGTTTTAATAAGGTGCGCGCGGCGGTAAACAACGCGGCTTTCGCCAATTGGATTTGTCTCACATCCTGTTGGGTCATAGGAATGTCTCGCCCTATCGACGTTTCCTCAGCCCAGGCAATGATATATTCCCAGCCATTCTCGCCCTGCCGCACACGCTTCGAGTCTAAATTTTTCTTGAACTTGCCCCGAGAATCAATGATCCCAGCCCGGAATAATTCTGCCACGCCGTCGATGATGGCTGATCCACAAATCCCTTTGACCTGTCCTTTAAATTCGGCGTGCTCCGTATTCCAACCTTCCACACCAATTACTTTATATTTCGGTTCAAGGGTGTTTTCATCAATATGGATGCGTTCCATTGCACCCGGTGCGGCACGCATACCGTATTCTACGTGGGCACCCTCCAGCGCAGGACCTGTTGGTGTGGACGTACATACCAGACGCTTGCGATTTCCAAGGATCAATTCCGCATTTGTACCAACATCAATCAACAGCCAGTTCTCATCCTGATTGTGTGGCTCTTCCGCAATGATCATCGCACTGGTGTCTGCACCGACAAATGATGCAATGGTGGGGAGCACATGGATATTCCCAGATGGATTGATATGCAATCCCAACTCACGCGCTTTGATATCCATCGATTTATGGATCGCGGGCACGAACGGCGCGAGTCCTAAATCTTTGGGATGCAGATTTAGCAAAATATGATGCATGGTGGAGTTGCCCACCAACACCATTTCCAAAATCTCGCTGGTTTTGATCTTTGCTTCGTGTGCTGCTTGTTTCAATAATTTATTGAGTGTGGCGATGATAGCTTTATGCAGTTTCTCCAGCCCATCGGGATATTCGATGGTGTATTGAATACGGGACATCACATCTTCGCCATACACGATCTGTGGATTCATTTCGGATTCAGCAGCGAGTAATTCACCTGTGCGGAGGTTGCACAAGTACAAAGCAACCGTCGTTGAACCGATATCCACAGCCGCGCCGTAACTGTCTTCCACATATCCCGCTTGGACCTCAATTACTTCTTTATCCTGCCACACGGATACGGTCACATTCCAATTTGATTCGCGCAGGGTCTTCGATAAAGTCCGCAGACATTGATAATCAATATTTAACTCATACCAGCGTGGAAGTTCTGCCTCCACACCACGGACGAGGCGCATCGAGGTTTCGAGTCCCTTCGCGAGACGTTCCCAGTCTGCAATGGGACGTTCCAGATTGGGCGGGCTCATCGTGACCAGATATTTGCGCACCGATGGTTTGACCTCAATTGCCCGTTCACTTGCGCTCTTGCGGACGATCTGCTTGTTGCCGCGGCTTTCTTCCGGCACATTGACCAACACATCACCCAGGATCTGGCACTGGCAAGATAAGCGCACTTGTCCGATTTCCCAGCCCTTTTCCTTTAATAACTTGGGTCTGCGTTCGAGATAGGCGCGCTCTGCTGTTCCAACGGGAGAGAGGTTCGCGCGCTTCGAGTCGATGTTGTATTTCTCAAAGCGACCCTCCTCCACCAGGATCATACACTTGCCGCACGTGGCATTCTCGGCGCAAATGGATTCAATATCCACGCCCAGATCGCGCGCCGCCGAACGAATGGACTGACCTTCTTCCACTTGTCCGCGGCTGCCGGAGGGTTGCAGGATGATGTTGTGTTTTTTTGTCATAAGGTTTTGAACCGTGAAACTTTGTGTTGAGCCTGTCGAAACAAAGCTAAGCTCGCGAAGAAAATCTTTCTTCTTTCATCTTTCTTTGTGTTCTTCGTGCCCTTTGTGGTTAATCGGTTTTTGCTTCTCGCTTGGGAATTTCTATTTTGGCGAATTCAATTTCAAGTTCAGAAAGAAGCGCTTCCGCAACTTCTTCGGGGGCGCCTTCCCGCTCGACCCACGGTCCGCGTTTGTATTGCGCGCTGTATTCATCCGTGCCGGTTAATCCAGTTGCCATGGCATAGGCGTCGATGGCGTTCTGAATTTTTTGTGAGAGTTGTTTTTTGACAGTTCGTCCATCGCCTTCAACGGTAAAGGAGGCTGGGATATGTTTCCAATAGAAAATGCGATAGCGTGCCATAGTAAATTACCTCTTCGAGTTATATATAATTTCCGCAGGTGCGGATTTTACGTGAGGGTTGCCACGCGGTCAATGCAAAAAATAACCCCGCATTTGCGGGGTTAGAAGATTTTGATATTTCGTTCCCAGAGGATCAGCCAGACCGCAAATGCGATGAAGAGAAGGATCAAGAAGAAACCTGTTCTTGTCCAGTGGAAGCTTTTGGTGTATGTGCGGTCGGGGTAGGCGCCGAAGCCGCGTGATTCGATCGCAAGCGCGGTGTTCTCTGCTTTGCGCAGTCCATTCACGATGACGGTGAACATGTATCTTTGCCAGAGACGGAAGCGGTGCCGGATGGGGGAGTACGAGGCGCGTCCGCGGATGGCGTGCGCCGCTTTGACAGCGTCCACTTCCTGTTGCACGATGGGCAGGAAGCGTAAGGCTAAGAAGATCGAAAAGGCGTAACGATACGGCATGCCGATGTGCACGAGACCCGTCATCAAGTCGCGAATGTCTGTCGTCCAGATGAACAGGAACGAAGCCAGCACCATGATCGTGATGCGGAGGAAGAATTCGAGCCCTCTGATGTAGCCTTGTTCCCCAACTGTAAAACCGGCAATGGTGATGAAGCTTGTAGATTTCACTGTAAGGATATTAACAACGAATAATAACGTGCCCATGATCAAAATGATCGGTGCTGCCTGCCAGGCAGTTTTGAATGGGACTCTTGCCAGGAAGATCATAATAAAGAATAAGAGCGCCAGCATAATGCCACGCGCTTCATTGCTCCCCAATTGGAAAGTCGCCACCAGCACAAGGATGACCCAGATCAATTTGCTTAAAGCATCGATGCGGGTAAAGAAGGAGCCGTTATCAATATAGCGCAGGGAGTGATCGCTCATTGCATAGCTCCAATAAAATCAGCCACCGTGTTCAACCCATCGGGTACAGAAATGCCGCGTTCACGCAAGCCGTCCACGAGGCGACGCAAGGTGGTGGTGCGCAGAGAAGCGCGTTGTAATAATTCAGGAGATTGGAATAATTTATCCGGAGCGCCGTCGAATATTTTTTGTCCGTTTGCCATCACGATCGCGCGGTCGATGTGGGCATCGACGAGACGCATGTCGTGCGTGATCATCAGGATGGTGATGCCTTCCTCTCGAAGATTGTTGATGAGTTCCATCAGACTTTCAGTGAGACGGCGATCCTGACCATAGGTCGGTTCATCCACAATGAGGAGGCGGGCACTGCCTGCGATCAACATGGTTGCCACACCGAGCCTTCTCTTTGCGCCCGCACTCAACGAGAATGGATGACTGTCAGACGTGTCGGAAATTTCCAGCCTTTCCAGCATGTTTTTCACGCGTTGGTTAATGATGACCTTGTCATCAATGCCTTGGGCAAGCAGACTGTATTCAAGTTCTTCACGGACCGTGTCGCACAGGAATTGGTGTTCAGGATTTTGGAAGACGAGTGCGATTTGGGTTGCAAGGTCTTGCACGCGCCACTGGCGTGATTTGCGACCGAACATGGTGATCTCACCATGCGTGGGTTTTTGCAACCCAACTAATAATTTACTCAGCGTGCTTTTCCCGGCGCCGTTCTGTCCTACAATGGCGACGATTTCACCCTGTCGAATATCAAATGAAACGCCGCGCAGGGCTTTGAATTTATTGCCATACGCAAATTCAACATCCTCAGCGTGGACCAATACAGTTTCTTTTCTTTCTGTGTTCTCACTGGGTCGGCTGGATTTGAAGCGCGCATCTGCAAATGCTTCCACGGCTTCTGCAACTGTGATGGGCACTTCCTTTTTCAGGTGACCGCCTGCTTTCAGGCGCAAACCAATTTCGGTTGTCTCTGGAAGCCATACGCCCAGCTCAAGCATTTTATTCCCATGCTTGTTGACGACCTCGCGCGGTGCGCCTTGTGCCACAACGCGACCTTCGGCGAGCAGGATCATGTCATCAGCTTCTGCCATGAACTCATCGAGATCCTTGGTAACCAGGATGACGGATCTGCCTTCGTCACGCAAGCGAATGATCAATTCATGGACCGAGTGGGTGGTGACCGGGTCGAGATTGGCGGTTGGTTCATCCAAAACGATCAGGGGCGTACTCATTGCGATAACAGAAGCCAGCCCCAATTTTTGGGTCTGACCGCCGGATAACGCCCAGACCAAGTTGTTCCGCAAATGTTCCATGCTCACATAGTTAAGGGACTGTTCCACACTATCCAATATTTCTGATGGAGTGCGCCGCAGGTTTTCTGGACCAAAGGCAACTTCATCTTCAACTTTGAGCGTGGCGAACATCCACTCCGGGTCTTGAAAGAGCATACCTGTGGATTTGGCTAATTCCTGCACAGGTGTCTTGGAAACATCCTGTCCATCAACAGTGACTTTGCCGTTTAGTTTTCCGCCCAGGATCTGGGGAATGATCCCGTTGAGCAACATACATAGCGTAGACTTGCCCGAACCGGACGGTCCGACCAGCAGCGTAAAAGTCCCGCGCCGCACTGTCAGATTTACATCGGACAGTGCTGGCGTAGGTTTTCCGTAATGTTGATACGTGACCTGATCAAACTGAACGAGCGGTTTGTCAGTAGCAGGATTGTTTGTCACAACGAAATCTGAATATCCTTAAGTTAATCTCGCCGTGTCGCGCGCAACAGACCGGTATTCTCGATCATCTTGCCAAGACCCCAACCGAGCAGACCGGAGAAAATGAAACCAGAAATGAGGTTGATGGGTGCGGCGATAAGATAGTCGTTCAATGAACTCCAACCGTAAAGGATGAAACTCCATACCGTACCGAATTGGGAAGCGCCCGCGCCAGCCAGACCGAGTGCGAGCCAGCCAAATTTTCCATAATTGCAAAGCCACATGACCACCTCCGCGCCGAGGCCTTGGGTAATGCCCCAGCCGAGCGTGGAGAGTCCAGCCTGATTGCCGAGCAGCGCTTCCACACCAGCTTCGATGATGCCGATGATCAACATGGAGCCTGATTTGCGAACGAGGAAATAAGCCAGAATGTATGCCCACATGAATGTGCCCTGGAGTGCGGCGCCGTAGATCGGGCTGACAGTATTGGCAGCGTACCAAACATTGCCCATCCAAGTGTTGATCACACCGGCGAGCGCGCCCAACACTGCCATGATCACGAGATCAGAGGTGCTGTAGTTGAAATTGAAACCGCCCTTGCCAGTGGGGTTAGACTGAATGGCTTTGGCGACTAAGCCTAGGACAACGAGAATGACGAGATTGATGCCGAGAATTACTGGAGTGCTCATGGATTACTTCCTCTCTTTTCGTTTGAGATTTGATTGTATCAGAGCCAATGCCCTGAACTGTCCTTGTAAGTTTCTACAGCTTTAAACCCATATCTTTCAATTCAGTTCTGACCTCTTCGTACATCTTTTGCCAGAAATCCAAGGGTTCAATCCTTTGCAGATCGTAGACTTCCTCGAACGACTTGCCGAGGTTTCCGTTTTCCAGCTCGAAGACGTGTTCGTATTTTGGCAGGATCTGGAGGACGAGCGCGTTCGCATCTTTTCTGGACATTTTCATCTTGTGCGTGGCTAAAGCGACTTCTGCCATCAGGCGGGCTTCCAGCCCTGAACAATTGGGCTTGTTGCCATCTGCGGCTCCAACACCCTCCAGGTGACCACCGCTCACGGCATTGACGATGGCATTGGCGGCAGTTTCATATAATAATTCTTTTGTCCCTGTGCCGGATTTTGGATAAATATCTGCAACGATAATGGAAGGTGCATGGCGAGCGAAAGCCTGTGCCGTGGCGTTGATCACCCAAAGCACATCACGTGTGGAGGTGGCGATATGGCGGACGTGAATGGGGTGGAGGATGTGATAATCCGCGAGGCAGGTGAGGTTGGCAATCAAGTATGAAGCCACGTTAATTACTGCTGAACCTGCCGGTCCGCCGCCCAAGCCGCCGACGATCACACACGGCAGGGAGGCGTTGACCATGCCATACTCCAGCGAGTTGACCGCGCGGGAGATATTGCGATGATCCATTTTGAGTTCGTTCAACATCGGCACGAGATGCGAATCACATTTGCGTAAATAATCCGGGTGTGCCGCGGCGAGATCACCCAATTCTGAAACGCTGGATTGTGCCGCGAGCATACCCATACCGGCGCGACCGACACGTTTGAGTCCTTGACGCATATATTGGAGTTCGCGGCGCGTCGAAACAATTTCAATCGGGTTACCCGTGCGGACCTCACGTCCATCCACTTCAACGAGGGTGCCACAGGTCGCAAGGTCGATCAACGGCTCCTGCATATAGGAAATGACATTGGCGAGGAAGATCTTTTCAGGAATAGGCGTCCCTGGCGAACCGCCGAAGAATAACGGGGCCCGCTCATCGTCGAGATGACGCGCGTATAACGTACGCGCATCCTTGCCTTCGCCCATCACCACAGCCTGAGGCATGTTGCGAATGCCGCTGTCGATCTCATCCTGCGAGAGCTCAATAATGCGTTCGGTGGAACGGCTGTATGAACCCAACTCCACAGCCATCTCGTAGCCTGCGCTGAAAATGGCTTCTGATAACGAAGCATCGTCAGTGACCAGATCGTTCTTGTCCCAGGTCAGTTTATATTTCTTGACCAGGCGGCGCGTGGTCATGGCGACCTTTTCCAGATCCCAATTTTGTTCCGCGATATAAGGACCAGAATTCGCGCGATCAAGAATATCAAGATAATTCAACATGTAAGATTCTCCGGTAGGGGCGGGGGTTCCCCGCCCTGGGTTTGATCGAGGGGGTGTCAAGGGCGAGATGACCTCGCCCCTACGTTGTATTAAGAGGTGTAACCCATTTTCTCGCGCGCGAGTTTCACAGCATCCGCCGCGTTCTTGGCGGTGCCATCAGCCCCGATCGCTTTTGCCCAATCGGCATTGACCGATGCGCCGCCTACCAGCACTACATATTTCTGGCGGATACCGCGCGCTTCGAGCAGTTTGATCAAGTCCTTCATGAACGGCATGGATGTGGTCAACAGAGCGGAGAGACATATGACACTGGCTTCGATCTCTTCGGCTTTATCAATAATGGATTTGATCGGCACATCCACGCCCATATCGGTCACTTCAAAACCGGCGGCAGTCAACATGGATGAAACAATATTCTTGCCGATATCGTGAATATCTGTATGGACGGTTGCGGAAACGACTTTCCCCTTCACCTTGCTGTCTGCCCCGGAATATTTTGCAAGCAATATTGGCTTGACGATTTCCATCGCACCTTTCAGGGCACGCCCCGCCAGCATTAACTCAGGTAGAAAATATTCACTGCGTTCAAAGCGCTTGCCCACTTCATTTGCGCCTTCCATCAGCCCGATGTTCAAGATCTCCAACGGGTCAACATTTGCATTTATGGCTTTTTGGGTGGCTTCAACGGCGTCTTCCGCTTCACCGTCAATAACTGCGGCGGCAATGGCTTGCAAATGGACATTCTCAGACATACGTTCTCCTAGTTAAATTGATAGAGGAAATTTTATGGTAGTTGACTCACTAGGTCAATGACAATTCTGTTAAGAAGCTTCGGCAAGCGCATTCCCAGCCAACCAGCCGGTGGTCCAGGACGATTGAAAATTGAACCCGCCCGTGATGCCGTCGATATCCAACACTTCCCCCGCAAAAAATAGCCCATCCACTACGCGGCTTTGCATGGTCTTGAAATCTACCTCGTTCAAATTTACCCCGCCGCAAGTGACGAACTCATCTTTGAATTGTCCCTTGCCTTCGATCTTAAACTCACCTGCGGTTAATTCCTGCGCCAGTTTTCGCAACTCAGCCTTGGAAACATCGCTCCAATTTTTCTCGCCGATGAATTGTGTCAACTGTTTCCACAAGCGGATCGGGATTTGAGAGAACACAGCGTGTGACGAAACTTTTTTGCGTGCGTTCTCTTGCCAGTCTTTACTGCGTTGTAAAACTTCCAGCGCGGCATCCGGCTTATAGTCACCGAGCCAGTTGATGGTTAAGGGCGAAGCGTACTTCTTCTGATATAAAATCCGTGCGCCCCAGGCTGAACACCGCAGCACTGCCGGTCCACTCAATCCCCAATGCGTGATGAGCAGCGCGCCGCGCGTTGTGACCGAATCCATTTTCAGCGTTGCATCTTCAACCGACACGCCCGCCAGCCCATCGATGCGTTTGTCTTTGACGTTGAACGTAAACAACGATGGCACAGGCTCCGCGATGGTATGCCCAAGCGACTTGACGATCTGACGCGTGTTGGAATCACTGCCGGTGGCGATCAACAATTTTTGAGTTTGGATGATAAAGAGCTGCGCCTCCAACCGGACCTCGAGCCTGAATCCGCCGCTTTGACCTTTTTCCACCCTCAGCAGATTCGCTCCGAGTTGCACCGTCACCCCAGCCTTCCGCGCGGACTCACGCAAACACTCCGCGATCGTAGACGATGAATCCGTGACGGGAAACATGCGCCCATCGGCTTCGGTCTTCAGCTTCACGCCGCGCGACTCGAACCATTCAATAGTATCTCTGGGTTGAAAGCGCGTGAACGCGCCGCGTAACGCGCTCGCCCCGCGTGGATAATAAGTGATCAACTGCGCGGGATCAAAACACGCATGTGTCACATTACAACGCCCGCCGCCGGAAATTAAAACTTTACCAAGCGTTTGACTTGCCTTCTCAAGAATCAACACGTTTAAATCTGGATTCAACTCCGCGCAACGAATCGCGGCGAAAAATCCCGCCGGTCCGCCGCCCGCGATGATCACGTCCCAATTATGTTGCTCAAGTTTTGCCATGGAGTTTTATTCAACAACCGCATTTTCCAAAATCGAAAAACGTTGCTGGTCGCAGTCAATTTCCGCCTGCAATCCATAAGGAATCACAAACATCGGACTCGTGTGACCGAAATCCATGTGAGTGATAATGGGCAGGTCAGTCAATCCCTCTTCATCACGGACAACCTGCAAAATGGCTTGATCATACTCAGTGAATTTTTCCCCATTATCATAAGGGCGTCCAAACAAAATTCCTGAAAGTTGACGCAGGATTCCCATCGCGGCATAGGTACGCAAGGTATATCTGACAAACTCAGGCGGCGGCATATCTTCAGATGTTTCCAAAAATAGAATCGCATCTTGCCATTGTTGTGGAAACAGCTCTGTCCCGCGCGCCCAGTCAAAGACTTCAATACAACCGCCGATCAAATGTCCGCGATGGATGCCTGTGCCTTGCAGGAATTTCCAGCCAGCAGTTGGATTTAATTTGCGTGTGTGGTTTTGGTTAGCCGGGTCGCCCCAGTTAAGTCGTTCAACTGTCCAGCCTGTGCTTGGCTTGATCTCGCCGATCACTTCACTGGAGAATATCGTTTGTCGTACTGATTGAACAATGTATGGAAATATCTCGCCGTTCTCGGCAAACTCTGCCATGATGGATGGTCCATAAAATGAGACCAAGCCAGCCTTGTAACACATCAGATGACCAATCGTAGTGTCAGAATAGCCCATAAAGATCTTGGGATTGTTTCGAATGACATCCAAATCTATATAAGGTAAAAGGCGAATCGAATCCTCACCGCCGATGGTGGCAAAGATGCCCTTGATGGATGGGTCAGCAAAAGCCTGCATCAGATCGTCCGCGCGGGCTTTGGGATTGCGCGCCAGCCAACTCGCATCCTTGAGTGTGTTGGGCATTTCAACAACTTTCAGATCGAATTCTTTTTCCAGTTGTTGTTTTCCAATTTGATAGCGCTCCGGAAATACCGCAGGTCCACCCCAGGAAGGGGAGACGGTTGCGACTTTATCCCCTTGGTTAAGTTTTTTAGGTTTGAGCATGGAATCCTATATCATTCATCTTGCAATTCAACTGCTGATTGAACAAACAATGTAAGTATCAAAACATCAACATCTGCGCTTTGGCTTTTTCCAGCGGATCGCTATCAAGTTGTTCTTCAAACGTTTCCCGTGTCAACACTGGCACTTCGACCAGTGCGCGAAGTAGACGGTATTTTACGATCCGATAATTGTTTAAGCGTGTTGCCAGTGCAGGATCACGTTGAGCTTTATACGCAGCAAGTGCCGCACGCCCGCCGGGGATGACGATGAGTGTTTGCTCGGGTGGGTGGGGCGTTTCCAACATGGCGCGTCCAATCAACGCGGACGCCAGCACATAAAACACAGATTGGATTTGATCGTTCTCCACCCACAAAATATTTTTCTCCTGTCGGCGTATTGCATATTTTAAGCGTTCCCCGACCATTTCGATCATGGCGCTCATGGTAACCAATTCATTACGGCGTGCCGAAGCAACATCCTCCGGGCGCAACTTCCACGCGGCGCCGTCTTTTTCCGCGTAGGAATTCAACACTGCATAGATCATCGCCTTCGAGGGTGTCAGCAAACCCGGAAAGCGCGGATACAAGTCATCTTCGATCTCAAGATAAATGCTGTTCGGATTCTTTTGCAAAAAGGTGACGATCGCAATTTCTATGCGGTCTGCCAATGTCTCGTAATGACGACTTAAGTCGTCATTGCCCCATAACCCTGTCTCCACACTTTCGCCGGTTGAATAATGTATCAGGCGTTCATCACTGGCCAACGCGTTTTGAATTAGTGTCAGCGTGGCACGCATGGCTTCATCAAACTCTTGATCTTTAGCCTTCAGTGCATGTGCCTCTGCCAATGCGATCAACCCAGCTGCATGCAGATGCAAATAGCTCGCAGGCTCGCCGCGCTCGTGCAAGTGTGCATGAATGGCTTCTTTTACATCGTCTGCGTTGGCTTTATTTACTTCACGTTTCAAATGTTCGCCGCGCTTCCATAAAATTTGAATTGGGTCATACTCAGTCCGCAGCGCGAGACTTTGCAAATCGAAACCTGCGGCACTGGCGGCGGTCAAGGCTGATGTCAAAAATGATGGTTCGGGTTCGGGCAGCAATCCAAAGAACGGTGTGCCGAGCGGCAACAACTCAAACAGATGTGCGAAAGCCGCATTCAATGCCGTTGCATTCCACGCCCAATCATAGCGCCGCCTGCGCAATGCGATCTTATACGGCTCCACGGCTTCGCGTCCCCACAACCAGCCCGCCCACAAAGCGGACAATGTCCAGAACGCCTGATTCGGACGCGGTACCGCACCGATGACCGCGGCAATCGGGATTTCCTTTTTGACTTCATGCGCCAGATCCTTAAGCCGACCTTCGTAGATGCATACCCCGCCGCTCTCTGGAATTTTCTTGGGCCACGCTTCGCACACGACGCCGGAAGCTGTTTCTGTCCATAGACTTAATCCTCGCTCAAGCTGAATCCACAGATTATGCTCGCGGAATTGACTCGGGATATTCAGTTGCTTGGGTCGTGGTCGTTCAGCGGGATGTCCCCACAGTGTATTGCCTGCATCACAAGCCAGCAGGATCATGGCGTTCAACGCGCGGCGGCGTTCGGGAGTAAGGTTTAAACCGTCGAGTCGATTAATGACCGTATGTAGGAAATATAACGGACGCGGCAGATAGTGTTCGATAGCTTCTTCGACATAGACACGATCATCGTCGTTTAACGCCACAACTTTTTCAAACGAACGGGAACGATGCAAACCGTCCGTTGCCGCGATTCGTTTGACGCGGTCGATATCTTGTTGTGTGGCAAGGCGTTCGCCTGAGTCACCGCATTCCCTACATTCATATACACGAGCATAAGGCACATCTTCGCCTTTGCGCCATAAAAAGAATTGTGCTTGAGTCTCACGTCCGCATTTTTCGCAGGGCGTGAGATATAAGGATTGCAAATGTGTGCCGAGACGCTCGTCACCTTTTTTGGCAGTCTCTAATTCTGCGAACGCGGCTTTGAAATCTGATTCAGAGGGGGGATTGGCGAACATCTCCAACAGGAAACGTGTGATTGGGTTGTTGACCGTGACAAGCACACGATAACCTGACCGTGCAGCTTCGAGAACCAGCCGCGGGGAGAATCCGAATGGGTCCAGCAGCCAGCTACCGGCTGAGGCATGAGGCGGGAGCCACGCAGAGATAACTCCCTCTTCGAGCGGCGGTATAAAGCGCGAAAGCGGACCCGGGTCCGCTGGGCTCATCCCTGGAATGTAGGGCTGTTGATCCATCTTGGGTTAAGTATACATCCCCTTGATTACTCTGGAGTCCGACAGCTTGCTGTCGGATTTGCGTGGAGCAAGCTCCACGACTCCAGAGTTAGGGTATCGCACCCAGCGTAGGCGCGCACATAATATCGTAGTACTCAAGCTCGGTGGCTTTGTTTTGTTCAGCGTAGGCGGTGGCGTCTTTGCCAATGTTGCGAACCGCATCGAGATTTTCCTCAACCTGAGAGGGCCAATAGCGGGGGATGACCATGCGCGGGTCATTGACGTAGCCTTCAGAAAGATAGGAAGGGCGGGCAGGATCGGCTTGATCGGCGAGGGGAATCCAGTTGTACATCACGGGTCCGCGTGGGTTGATGGTGAAGCCGATGCGATAGCCATATTGACGTGCAAATTGCACGGGGCGCAAACCAAATCCGCCGCCGGGCCAGATGATTGCAACCGGCGTTTTGTGGAAGTTGGTTTGCAGGTCGGCGATGGATTTTTCAAATTCGGTCTTGATGTATTCGTCAGTGGAATCATCGCTCATAGGAATATTATGGACATACCCATGTGACTGGTGATCGACCCAGCCCTCGGCTTCGAGCGCAATGTTATCAGCAAGACTCAAGGCGCGTGGACCATCTTCCCAACTGATCCACGAGGCGACAACGGGCCAGCCCCATTGATCGTGATACGGGCGGAAATGTTCATTGTAATTTTCACCTGTGCGACGGTCGTCTTGGATGAGCATGACAGAGCGATTGGGTATCTTGGCATTGTGATCGATGAAGTCTGCCATTTGGGTAGCATTGATCGCTTCGAAGCCCTGGTCTTTTAAGTCTTGCATCATCCGTTTGAAATCAGCGACTGTGATCCCGTTTGCGCTTACATCTGCCACTTCTTTGTTGATGCCGTGCAGCATCACGACCATCACAATGGTTCCGGGTGCGGCATTGTTGGAGTTCCATTTGTCATGGAGATATTGACATGTATCCTGGATGTAGGTGTGCGGAGTATCCAAAGGATTGAGTTGACCCGCAATAAATATCGTTGGAAGTGCCGGAGGTGTGCGGACTGCGGTCGGTGAGGGAACAGGCGTATCAGTTGGGATAGACGTGGCTGTCGGTTGATAGGTGGCGACGACGGTCTCGTAGATGTGTGTCAATGCCACGCTCATATCGGGAGTGGGGGATGGGGCTGCCGGGGATGCGCAGGCGGTCAATAGAATGGCGAGCAGGCTGAGGCTTAGGAAGAGGCGCGATGTCATATTGTTTAAATGATTACTGCGTAATCCGTATTACGTAGTACGGATTACGCAGTAGTTTATTATTCGTCCGATTTGCCAGAGATGAAGTCAGCCACTTTATCGCGGCAAATATCATCGCGGAATTGCTTGGGCGGGGTCTTGAAGAAATAGGAGGAAGGTCCAATGATGGGACCGGCGAGTTCGCGGTCGAGGGCGATCTTGGCACAACGAATGGCGTCGATCATCACACCGGCAGAGTTGGGGCTATCCCACACTTCGAGTTTGACTTCCATATTGAGCGGGACATTGCCGAAGGTGGTGCCTTCCATGCGGATGTATGCCCATTTGCGATCAGTGAGCCAGGGCACATAGTCGCTGGGACCCACGTGGACGTTGTCTTTGCCAATATCATACGGGATCATGCTGGTCACTGCGCCAGTCTTGGAGATCTTCTTGCTTTCGAGACGTTCGCGTTCGAGCATGTTGAGGAAGTCGGTATTGCCGCCGAAGTTGAGTTGATAGGTGCGGTCGATCTTGACGCCGCGATCAACGAAGAGGGTGGCGAGAGCGCGGTGCAGAATGGTGGCGCCAACTTGCGATTTGACATCGTCGCCCAGAATGGGTAAACCAGCATCGGCAAAACGTTTGCCCCAATATTCAGAGGAGGCAATGAAGACGGGGATACCGTTAACAAAGGCGCAACCCGCTTCGATGACTTGCTCCACATACCATTTGGTCGCCATTTCAGAACCGACCGGCAGGAAGTTGATGACCACATCGGTCTTGGTATCTTTGAGTAGTTTGACAATATCGGCGGTGGATCCGGGTGCTTTGGTGATCATGCCGCTCAGGTATTTGCCGAGACCATCGTGGGTCATGCCGCGCACCACGGGAACGTTGAGGTGTGGGACATCCGCAAATTTATAAGTGTTATTCGGTTCGGCGAAGATGGCTTCGCTAAGATCTTTACCGACCTTGTTAATGTTCACGTCAATGCCGATGGTGAACTCGATGTCGCCGACATGATAACCGGCGATGGTGCTGTGCATAATACCGGGAATAACCGCATCTTCTGCGGCGTTCTTATAGAACTGGACGCCCTGTACCAGTGACGAGGCGCAGTTGCCCACGCCAATGATCGCGACACGTACTTTTTTGCCTGACATGTATTGAAGTCTCCTTGAGTTTTGGCTTTTCAAAGCCATGTTGATATGATTGTTATGAATTTTCTATTGAATTACGGGTGTAGTGTTGTATAATCACAAAATGATACCTAATGAGCGTATTGATCACCTTGAGCGTTTGCTTGAAGTGGTGCGGGGCCTGACAACTGCGCCCGATCTTGAATCCTTTTTACAGACTGTAATTTCCGAAGCCACCGAGATGACGGATAGCGAACTCGCATCCATCCTTGAGTATGACAGCGCGGCAAAGGAATTACGTTTTCTTGCAATGCAGTGGTTCCAGCGTGACCTGCTCAGACCGATGGGGGTGCCTTTGGACGGCAGCGCTGCGGGTTGGGTTTTTAGTAAAGGTCAAACGCTGATCATTCAAGATGCCAAAGCGGACCAGCGTCACTTCAAAACAGTGGACCGCGTGACCAATCATATAACGCATTCCCTCGCGGCGGTGCCTCTCATTGTCAACGGGGAAGTGATCGGGGTGTTAGAAGCGCTCAATAAAAAGGACAACGCTCATTATACCGAACAAGACCTGACAATTCTAGAAACACTTGGCGCGATCGCTGCACAGGCAATGCGGAATATTGCGTTAGATAGAAAGGTCCGTGTGGCGCGGATCGAAATGGCGGAACTTGAACGCCTCAAAACTGACTTTATTGCGATCACATCCCATGAATTGCGCACGCCCCTGGGGTTGATTCTCGGTCATGCCACATTTTTGCGTGAGCTGGCGGGGGCTGAATACGGTGACCAGTTGGACACAATTGTCCGCAATGCCACCAAGCTCAAGGATATTGTTGAAAATCTTTCGGATGTAGATAATTATCAAACCGGTGCGGCGCGGGTGCGCAGTAATAAAGTGTCCATGGCGAAGATCGTTGATGACGCCATCCTGTCTTTCAAAGATGAGGCGAAGGCACAGAACATTACCCTAAAAGCTCAATTGGGCGGTTCGCCGTTCTATGTGGAAGCAGACCCGGTTAAGATTGGGATCGTAGTTAGTAATCTGGTGAAGAATGCCTTGCAGTTTACGGATACGGGCGGGCATGTCATCGTGAAAGTGGAAGAAGACTCCGGCTATATTAAAGTGGCAGTCAGCGATGATGGGATCGGTATCCCTGTGAAAGACCTGGTGCGCGTGTTTGAGCGCTTCTTCCAGGTAGAAACCCATCTTACGCGCCGCTATGGCGGGATGGGCTTGGGGCTGGCAGTTTGCAAATCCATGATCGAGTTACATGACGGTCGAATATGGGCGGAGAGCGAAGAAGGTAAAGGCAGTACGTTCACATTTTTGTTGCCCATTGAAAAAGCTGGCAAGCCGGCTGCAGCGACTAGTCCGTTTGTAGAATGATATCTCATTCATGCAGCAGTTCAACTGCTGAAGAAACTGAGAAAATAAAAAGGCTCACGAATATTCGTGAGCCTTTTGCTTAACTTTATTTATTGGTTATAGCCAGCCCTGACCCTTGATGAAATTGGTCACGACAGGGATCTCGAACATCAAACCCTGGTAGGCTTGGTAAGCCCAGTAGAAGAATACCAGCCACAAAACCGGAGCGCAAAGGGCGCCGACTACTGTGATGCCAAGGATGAACGCGATAATGAAAAACACCACGTTGGCAGCAATGGATTGAACTGCATGGTACTTAATGAACGGACGATTCTTCTTTTCTTCCATGAAGAGCACGATGATCGCGACCAGGACAATTGGATAGCCTAGCGCAGCCCACAGTTTATCATCACTTGTTGTTTCCATAATTTATTCCTCCGGAATGATTTGGGTTTGAATTTCAGTGATTGTACAACCAAACAAGACAAAAATCAACCGAATTTTTAAAACATAAGTACTGGTAAAATGACGACATGACAAAAGTCGTTTTCATGGGTTCGCCCGATTTCTCATTAGGCAGTTTGCGTGCACTGGCAACGCATTATGATGTTGTGGGTGTGGTCACCCAACCTGACCGCGAGTCTGGTCGTGGGCGCGAGTTGAAATCGCCGCCAGTGAAAACACTCGCGCTTGAACTTGGTCTTCCGATCATGCAACCTGAAAGACTGCGCGCGCCAGAAGCCATGGAACAATTGCATGCCTGGGCGCCCAACCTCATTGTGGTTGCGGCGTTTGGACAGATCCTCAAAAAGGATGTTTTGGAATTGCCGCAGCATGGTTGCATTAACGTTCATGCTTCGTTGTTACCGCGCTGGCGCGGCGCGGCGCCGATCAACGCCGCGATTTTGGCAGGCGATGAAGAGACGGGCATTACCATCATGCGCATGGACGTAGGACTCGATACCGGTCCCATGCTTTCAAAGAAATCCATCCGCCTCACTCCGACCGATACAGCTGGTTCTGTTTTCCAAGCCTTATCCCAACTGGGAGCGGACTTGTTAACCGAGACCCTGCCGCGTTGGATCGCGGGCGAGATCCAACCGCAAGCGCAGGATGATTCTCTTGCCACGTATGCGCCGATGATGAAAAAAGAAGAAGGCAAACTCGATTTCAAACACGATGTGAATGAATTGGAAAGACGCGTGCGGGCGTTCAATCCCTGGCCTGGCACGTTCATGGATTTCAACGGGACGATTCTAAAAATCCATCAGACGCATGTGGAGATGGGAGAAGCGTCAGAGGGGCAGAGGTTAATTGTTCAGAATCAACCTGCGGTTGGGGCGCGAGGCGGGCTTCTCATCCTGGATGAAGTGCAGCCAGCCGGGAAAAAGCCCATGAGCGGAAAATCCTTTCTGGCAGGCGCGCGGGGGTGGACCTCTTGATGGAATAAGTTGTTGTTGATTGAATGGGGATATAATTGAGATAAGTTTCACAATTGATAATAAATAATATATTTCGGGAGGAACCATGTCAACGACACTAGATAACCTAAAGCAGGCATTTGCGGGGGAGAGTCAGGCAAACCAGAAGTATCGCGCTTTTGCAAAGAAGGCTGAACAGGATGGTTTTCCCAATGTCGCGCGGCTGTTCCGCACAGCTGCGGAAGCGGAGCGCATCCATGCGGAGGGGCATTTGAAATCGCTTGAAGGAGTTGGGGCAACTGCGGCGAACCTCCAAGCCGCAATCGATGGGGAAACGTATGAATACAAGGAGATGTACCCGCCCATGTTTGAGCAGGCCACCACCGATGAGCATAAAGCCAAACGAATGTTTGGGTATGCATTGGAAGCTGAAGAAATTCACGCCAAGTTATATACACTGGCTCTCGAAGCAGTGAAACAAGGCAAGGATCTAACAGAGGTTGAATTCTATCTTTGTCCCGTTTGCGGCAACATTGAATTTGGAAAACCGACTGAGCCATGCCCGATTTGTGGGGCCAAACCCGATAAGTTTATTTTGGTATAACTGTATATGAATCGGATAAACACACAGTCAGTTGTATAAATCTATATTTGAAAGGAAAAGAGTAAACATTATGAATGAAGAGAGCAAGTGCCCGGTCCATAAACACACTGCCGGCAGCGGCACAGCAAACCAAGACTGGTGGCCGAACCAGTTGAAGCTCGATATCCTGCATCAGCATTCATCCAAATCCAATCCAATGGATGAGGGGTTCAACTACCGCAAGGAGTTCAAGAAGCTTGACCTCGCAGCGGTGAAGAAGGATCTTTACGCGTTGATGGAGGACTCGCAGGATTGGTGGCCCGCTGACTGGGGTCACTACGGCGGTCTTTTCATCCGGATGGCGTGGCATAGCGCGGGGACTTATCGCACCGGCGACGGTCGTGGCGGTGCTGGCAACGGCAGCCAGCGCTTTGCGCCTCTCAATAGCTGGCCCGACAACGTCAACCTCGATAAGGCGCGCCGGTTGCTCTGGCCGATCAAAAAGAAGTATGGCAAAAAAATCTCGTGGGCTGATTTGATGATCCTCGCCGGTAACTGCGCTCTGGAGTCGATGGGCTTTAAAACCTTTGGTTTTGCCGGTGGGCGCGAGGATATTTGGGAACCAGAAAAGGATATTTACTGGGGCTCCGAAGATAAGTGGTTGGGAGACGATCGCTACGCTGGCGACCGGGATCTCGAAAACCCGCTCGCCGCTGTACAGATGGGTCTGATCTATGTGAACCCTGAAGGTCCGAATGGCAAGCCGGATCCGGTCGCCTCAGGTCGCGATGTCCGCGAGACCTTCGCGCGCATGGCGATGAACGATGAGGAAACTGTGGCACTCGTCGCTGGCGGACATACCTTTGGCAAAGCCCACGGCGCGGGTGACCCGAAACTGGTCGGACCCGAACCCGAAGGCGCTCCCATCGAGCAGCAAGGTTTGGGCTGGAGGAACAGCTTAGACACCGGTAAGGGCGTGCACACCACATCCAGTGGCATCGAAGGCGCCTGGAAGCCCGAGCCCACCAAGTGGGATAACGGCTACCTCGATATGTTGTTCGGTTATGAGTGGGAACTGGTCAAGAGCCCGGCGGGTGCCCAACAATGGGTGGCGAAGAACGTCAAGCCGGAACACATGATCCCCGACGCGCACGACCCATCGAAGAAGTATCCGCCGATGATGACCACTGCTGACCTGTCATTGCGGTTCGACCCGATCTACGAGCCGATCGCGCGCCGATTCCAAAAGGATCCGCAGGCTTTTGCCGATGCCTTTGCCCGCGCGTGGTTCAAGCTTACCCACCGCGACATGGGTCCGCGTGCACGCTATCTCGGCGCGGAGGTTCCATCCAAAGAGCTTATCTGGCAAGATCCCATCCCTGCCGTCAATCACAAACTGATCAATAAACAGGATATTGCCTCCCTCAAGAAACAGC
This sequence comes from Chloroflexota bacterium, assembly GCA_040006635.1. GTDB lineage: Bacteria > Chloroflexota > Anaerolineae > Anaerolineales > Villigracilaceae > Defluviilinea. The sequence goes on along the minus strand of JBDTWO010000005.1, from coordinate 33,977 downwards.
TTCTCGATTCGGGTCTGTCGGTATCAGAGTTGGTTTCAACCGCTTGGGCGTCGGCATCCACCTTCCGTGGCTCCGACAAGCGCGGCGGTGCTAATGGTGCCCGTATTCGTCTGGCTCCGCAAAAGGATTGGGAAGCCAATCAGCCTGCGCAATTGGCGAAGGTGCTCAAGACTTTGGAACGCATTCAGAAAGAGTTCAACAAAGCCCAGTCTGGTGATAAGCAGGTTTCGCTGGCTGACTTGATCGTTCTGGCGGGCTGTGCAGGCGTTGAGCAGGCTGCAAAGAATGCCGGTCACAAAGTGACGGTTCCCTTCACGCCGGGACGTATGGACACCTCGCAGAAGCAAACCGATGTGACCTCCTTCGCTGTGCTCGAGCCGAAAGCGGACGGTTTCCGCAACTACCTCAAAACTAAGTACGCAGTATCGGCTGAAGAAATGCTGGTTGACAAGGCGCAACTGCTGACATTGACTGCACCCGAGCTGACCGTTCTTATGGGCGGCCTGCGCGTCTTGAATGCCAACTTTGGAAAGTCCCAACACGGTGTCTTCACCAATCGTCCCGAGACACTTACCAATGACTTCTTCGTGAATCTGCTTGACATGAACACGGCGTGGAAGGCAGCTTCGGAAGATGGTGACGTATTCGAGGGGCGTGATCGCGCAACTGACTCACTCAAGTGGACCGGAACTCGTGTTGACCTGATCTTCGGTTCAAACTCCCAACTTCGGGCGCTGGCGGAAGTCTATGCATCTGCGGACTCTCAAGAGAAATTCCTGTACGACTTTATCGCGGCTTGGAACAAGGTCATGAACCTTGATCGGTTCGACCTCGCCTAATCGTCACCTAAATCAGGGTCGTGTCGAAATACATGACCCTGATTATTACCGCAGAAGTAATCTATGAAAGAATAGACCTCTTGCATAAGTCGTGAAGCAAGTTTGTCTTGGGACTTTTCAGCCACGGATTTACCCTTGGGTACGATGTCACGAATTAGCACGAATTTTTTAAAATCAGTGAAAATCTGTGTAAATCCGTGGCAAAGAAATACTTTCGCAGGAGGTCTAATAAATCCTTTCAGATGGTGCGCGGAATTGGTCGTAGCGTTTCCAAATTGGCGGGGTTTAACGGCTGTAATCTAAATCTATCGGAGGTTGTATGACTAGTCCAAAAGTGTTTGTGGCAGAATTTATTGGGACGTTTGCGCTCGTGTTTATGGGCGCGGCGGCCGGCATTACGGGGGCGGGCTTGCTCGGTGTGGCTTTAGCATATGGTTTGACAATGGCTGTGTTTGCCTATGCTTATGGACATATTTCAGGTACCCACCTTAACCCGGCGGTTACCCTGGGGCACGCGGCGAATGGCAACATCAAATGGAGCGACGCGGCTGTCTATTGGGTGGCTCAGTTTTCGGGGGCTGCACTTGCCGCATTTATACTGAATCTGTTCCTGAAACAACTTGTCCTTATGACGCTTGTCGATGCCACTGCTTTAGACAGTATGGCGACCAAAGGCGTATTCACCGCTGAGCACACCTATTATGCGCTGGGCTTGGAAGCGTTATTAACGTTCGTTCTCGTCAACATTGTATTGCACACGACAGTGGGCGGTAAGGCAGGTCCGTTTGCGGGGTGGGCAGTTGGTACAACTTTGACTATTGGCGTTTTGGCTGGTGGACCTTTGAGCGGTGCGTCCATGAACCCGGCGCGTTCCTTTGGTCCCGCGATCTTTACACAAGCGATCAAAGCCGGCACACCTGATTGGCAGAACCCGAATTTGTATTTGATCTACTTTGTCGGTCCGTTTATTGGCGCGATCTTGGCTGTGTTAGTTTATCAGCTCCTCTCGGCTGAATCTGTCAGCGTGGAAGAATATGATGAGATCGAAGAAGTAGAAGTTGAAGAAGTTATTGTGGAAGAAAAACCGGCGAAGAAACCTGCCGCACGCAAAAGCACGAAGAAATAAATAAAGCGAAACCTAAAAGTCCCTGCCTGCATGGCGGGGACTTTTGTTTTATTATTATGCCCGTGACGGGTACAATAGCGGGGAGAGGTGCTATATGACTACCTATGTTGCCGCAATCGATCAAGGAACGACCAGTACACGTTGCATGATCTTTGACCACAATGGAAATGTTGCTGCTGTCGACCAAAAAGAGCATCAACAGATTTATCCCAAACCCGGCTGGGTGGAGCATGATGCGCTTGAGATCTGGGCGCGCACGCAGGAAGTGATCCAAGGGGCGTTATCGAAAAGAAATATTTCACCGAAAGATATCGTCGCGCTTGGGATCACCAATCAACGCGAAACAACCGTGGTGTGGGATAAGCACACTGGCAAACCGATCTATAACGCCATCGTCTGGCAGGATACGCGGACGGATGTCATCATCAATGAACTTTCTTTAAGTGGGGGACAAGACCGCTTCAGACTTAAGACAGGCTTGCCTCTCGCAACCTACTTCTCTGGTCCCAAGCTGAAATGGATTCTGGATAACGTCGAAGGCGCGCGCACGAAAGCCGCAAACGGGGACTTGTTATTCGGCAACATTGATACCTGGTTGATCTGGAATTTAACGGGTGAGCACATCACCGATGTAACCAACGCTTCACGCACGTTGCTGATGAACTTATCCACGCTGGATTGGGATGAGGAAATCTTACAAGTGCTGGATATTCCGCGAGCGGCGTTGCCGCAAATCAAATCTTCATCGGAAGTATATGGTCGCGTAGGGGCGGTGTCTCCCCGCCCAATGTTGGGCTTACAAGGTATTCCCGTTGCGGGTGACCTCGGCGATCAACACGCCGCGTTGTTTGGTCAGACCTGTTTCAGTCAAGGCGAAGCGAAGAACACCTACGGCACGGGTTGCTTCATGTTATTGAACACCGGCGAGAAACCTGTGCAAAGTAAATCTGGTTTGCTGACGACGCTCGGCTATAAAATTGGGAATCAAAAAGCCGTGTATGCGCTCGAAGGTTCCATTGCCATCACCGGAGCGTTGATCCAGTGGCTGAGAGATAACTTGGGACTGATCCAATCGTCGGCTGAGGTGGAAGCGTTGGCGAAATCCGTGGAGGATGCCGGTGGAATCTATTTCGTCCCGGCGTTCAGCGGGTTGTATGCGCCGTATTGGAAGTCGTCAGCGCGGGGTGCGATCGTGGGAATGACTCGTTATGTCAACAAGGGGCATATTGCGCGCGCCGCGCTCGAAGCGACAGCGTATCAAACGCGCGAAGTGTTGGATGCGATGAATGCTGATTCGGGCGTGAAGTTGACTGCGCTCAAAGTAGATGGCGGCATGGTCTTCAACGATCTGCTGATGCAATTCCAGTCTGATATTTTAGATGTGCCGGTTATCCGACCCAAGGTGGCAGAGACGACTGCGCTCGGCGCGGCGTATGCGGCGGGGCTGGCGGTTGGCTTTTGGAAGGATTATGATGAACTGCGCGCCAATTGGGCGAAGGAAAAAGAATGGCAACCAGCGATGGACTCGGATTTGCGAAAGAAGTTATACTCAGGTTGGAAGAAAGCTGTAACTCGAACATTCGATTGGGTTGAATGAGTAAAAAATGAATCGACAAGAAACTCTCTCTAAGCTAAAAATGAATCCTGAAGTTTCCGTGCTGATCGTGGGCGGCGGTATCAACGGCATTGGCACATTCCGCGACCTGGCTTTGAACGGCGTGGATGTATTGTTGGTGGAACGCGGTGACTTTTGTTCCGGTGCGAGCGCCGCCTCATCGCACATGGCGCACGGCGGTATCCGCTATTTGGAAAATGGTGAGTTCCGTTTGGTGCGCGAAGCGGTGCAGGAACGCAACCGCTTGTTAAAGAACGCACCGCACTTGGTCAAGCCTTTGCCAACGACCATCCCAATGTTTAAAAGGTTTTCGGGTTTTCTCAATGCGCCCATGAAGTTTATGGGGTGGTTAGATAAACCGTCTGAACGCGGCTCGCTGGTGATCAAACTCGGCTTGATGATGTACGATGCCTATACCAGCGCGCAGGGCGGCAAACGCGTCGTGCCCAAACATAAATTCCATTCGCGCAAAAAATCGCTGGCACAATGGAATAGACTAAATCCCGAGATCGTCAACACGGCGGTGTATTACGATGGCGCGATATTAAACCCTGAACGTTTAGGCGTTGAGTTGGTCTTGGATGCAGAAGCTGAATCGCCCAATGCCCACGCCTTGAATTACATGAGCATGGTCGGCGGACACGAAGATATGCTCATCCTGCGCGACGAACTGACAGATGACACGTATGATATCCGTCCGAAACTTGTTATCAATGCCGCTGGTCCATGGATCGATCTGACCAACCGCAAGCTGGGTATGTCCACGCGATATATTGGCGGCACAAAGGGCTCGCATATTGTCGTCAAACACGCTGAACTTCACCAAGCCATCGGCGGCAACGAATTCTTTTTCGAGAACGAAGATGGACGCATCGTGCTGATCTTCCCGTTGTTCGACCGCGTGATCATTGGCACTTCGGATATCCCGGTGGAAGACCCTGATGATGTGCGTTGCACTAATGATGAGATCAACTATTTTTTGGATTTAGTGCTCCGCATCTTTCCAACCATTAAGCTGTCTCGCTCCGATGTAGTTTTTCAATTCTCGGGCGTTCGTCCGCTCCCGCATTCCGGTGCAAAGACCGCCGGGCAGATCTCACGTGATCACAGTATCGAAGTGCTCAGCGGCGATTGGACCAATCTTGCCTTCCCGGTCTACTCCCTCGTCGGCGGCAAATGGACTTCCTTCCGCGCGTTCTCTGAACAGGTGACCGATAAGGCGCTTGTTCACTTAGAGATGGCACGCAAGAAAGACACGTATGACCTGCCCATCGGCGGCGGGCATGGCTATCCACGCGATGAAGATGGACTCAAACGTCAGATCGAGAGTCTCTCTGCCTGGACAGGCGTAACCAAAGAAAAACTGGGAATATTGTTCGAGCGCTATGGCAGTCGCGTTGAAGCAATCGCCACTTTTATGAATGGCGGGACTGATTTTGCCCTCAAAACCATCCCTGATTATTCGCGCCGTGAGATCACCTTCCTCATTCAACATGAAAAGATCCACCATCTCGATGACTTTATTCTCAGGCGCTCACTCCTGGCAATGCTGGGACGTATCACCCGCGAAACCATCGAAGAGCTGGCAGATATCTTTAGCAATGTCCTAGAGTGGGACCTGGAGCAGAGAAATGCCGAAGTTTCGCGCACGCTGTCCATTTTGGCAGACAGGCACGGGCTTGAGCTCTGAGGCGGGTAAGGTAAAATAGCGCCCTATGAATCTATCCATTGTCGTTCCAGTCTATCGAGGCGAGGCGCTAGTCGAGCCTTTGGTGTTGCGATTAAATAAAGTTTTGCCTTCCATTGCGAAAAAATATGAGATCATCCTTGTCAATGACGGCAGCCCAGATGGAAGTTGGGATGTCATTGAGCAATTGGCGAAAAAATATAAGTGGGTCAGGGGCATTCGGTTGATGCGTAATTATGGTCAGCACAATGCCACGCTGTGTGGCGTGCGCCAGGCTGGTTATGAAGTAGTGATTACAATGGACCAGGATCTACAACACCCGCCAGAAGAAATTCCGGTTTTGTTAGCAGAACTTGAAAGGGGTTTTGATGTGGTCTACGGCGCACCGAAGAGACTCCCCCAGGGTGTCATTCGCAACCTGCTGACCGCAAATATTAAGAATATCCTTGCGAATGTCATGGGGGCTCCATCGGTAAAGAATATTTCCGCTTTCCGTGCCTTTCGTACACATCTACGCCTAGCCTTCGAAAATTTTCAAAGCCCTACTATGATCGTTGATGTTTTACTTTCATGGGGGACTACACGTTTCACATCGGTGCAGGTAGATATCGCAGAAGCACGTTCCTCAAACTACAATTTTGCTGCGTTGGTGAAAGCGGCTATCTTGATTTTGATCGGTTTCAGTACAAAGCCATTGCGGCTAGCAAGTTGGGTCGGTTTTATAATGACCCTGTTTGGTTTGGGGGTGTTCGTTTATGTGGTGGCAATTTATTTTGCGGCTGGAAGTTTGCCTGGTTTCCCGTTTTTGGCATCCATCATTGCATTGTTTAGCGGGGCGCAGCTCTTTGCCCTGGGCATCTTTGGGGAATATCTGGCGCGTATGTTTGATCGCAGTATGGACCGACCGGCTTATGTGATCCACCAGACAGCAGGGAAGCCATGAATGTAGTTATCCTGCAACCTTCATATATTCCATGGCGTGGATATTTTGACCAAATCCGGCGCGCAGACCTTTTCGTCTTTTATGATGATATTCAATACGATAAACATGGCTGGCGCAATCGTAATCAGATCAAAACGGCACAGGGCAGACAGTGGTTGACCATCCCAGTAAATAGCAAAGGCGTGACGAGTGGTATTTCCATTAAAGATGTGCGCATTGACTGGTCCAAGCCTTGGGCGAAAACTCATCTTAAATCCCTGACGATTTCCTACAATAAGTCCCCTTATTTCAAGGAATATTTACCTCTCCTCGAATCCTTTTATGAACGCCGCGATGAATTTTTGGCAGACTTCACGATCGAGTCGTCCATTGCTTTGGCTCATGAAATGGGAATTACGTCAACCCGTTTTATGCGCTCCTCGGAATTACCCCATGTTGAGGGACGCAAAACCGATCGCGTGATCGATGTGCTGAAACGGGTGGGTGCTACGCATTATATTTGTGGACCATCAGCAAGTTCATACATGGAACCTGAAAAGTTCGCTGCAGCCGGGATTACATTCGAATACATGGAATACAACTATCCTGAATATCCGCAGTTGTATCCGCCGTATGACCCGTTCGTGTCGATTCTGGATTTGTTGTTTATGACCGGAAAAGACGCATTGAAACATATACAACCATGAGGACAGCATGAATATAGAAGAAACGCAGAAAAAACTAAATGAATATTTCTCGGAAAAAATCGAGACCTTTGGCGCCACATCCAAGGGAGTGGACTATAACGGACCTGAAGCCCAGGAACACCGATTTGAGCAACTTGCGAAAGTGATCAATACTTCGCAGCCTTTTACGGTTATTGATTATGGCAGCGGCTATGGCGCCATGTTCGACTTTCTGCAAAAGAAAGGCTGGCAGTTTGAATATTATGGGATCGATCTGATCGATAAGATGGTAACCGCCGGTCGAGAAGCTCACGTGAATTTCCCGAATGCACATTTCACAACAGATGAAGGCTCTGTGCCAATGGTTGATTATCTGCTTGCGGGCGCGATCTTCAATATCAAACTCGAGTCCTCTTATGATGAATGGCAGGATTTTGTTGTAAAGACCCTGCACCGTATGAATGCCTTATGCTCAAAGGGGTTTTCGTTCAACATGCTCACCAAGTATTCCGATGCCGATCGAATGGCGCAGCGCCCTGACCTGTTCTACGCAGACCCCCTGTTCTTCTTTGATATTTGCAAGAAAAACTTCTCTCGCAATGCGGCATTGCTCCACGATTATGGGTTGTATGATTTTACGATCCTAGTTCGCAAGGATGTGTAATTTTGGGATGCGGGAGCTTGCTCCCGCATTTTTTATTTCATGAAGATCATTCAAGCTCCACGCGCATCCGCCATTCTTTATCGATTGTTGGTTGGTAAGAAAGAAACCAAGACCTGGCTTTTGCCTGCGAATATCTGTCCAATCGTTCCGATCACTTTTATGAAGGCGCGGGTCCCGTTCGAGTTGGTGGATATCTCAGCCATGACTCTGCACATGGATCTGGAGCAGGCTGAGGCTTTGATTCGGAAGCGGCCAGTCGGCGGTTTGCTCTATGCCCACACGTACGGGGATCCCCAGACTCCGCATGATTTCTTTGAGTTGGTCAAATCCATAAACCCTGAATTGACTCTTATAGACGATCGGTGTTTATGTATTCCTGAATTCGAAACACCCTCATCTGCTGATGTCGTTTTGTATAGTACCGGTTATGCCAAGATCGTGGAATTGGGCAGTGGTGGTTATGCCTTTGTTAAAGATGCGACATCCTGTCCGAACATTAGCTTGGAATTTGACCCGGAACAACACCCTCAGATCGAAAACTCATATAAGCACGCCATTCAAAACGGCACTCGCTTTAACTACGTGGATAGCTCCTGGCTCCAAACCGATTCAGCCCTGCCGGAATGGAATAAATATCGTCAACAGGTGGAGGATGCATTAAAGCCTTCTCTGGCGCAACGGGCCGCGATTAATAAAATATATTTTTCGAATTTGCCAGAAGAAATCTGTTTACCGCAGAACTTCCAGACCTGGCGATTCAATATTCGCCTGCCCTATAAAGAGCAGACACTGAAAGCCATCTTTGCTGCCGGGTTGTTTGCTAGCTCGCATTATGCTTCCCTGGCAGGGATTATGTCCGATGGCAGTGCACCTGTGGCGGGAGCGTTGGCGGGCGAGGTGATCAACCTATTTAACGACCATCATTTTGATGAGCAAATGGCTGAACAGACTTGCGAAATCATCTTGAACGCCAAAAGTATGGGCATGGTAGAATCCCTCTAATGTCTCCCAAGCAAAACCCCAAAATTGATCTGGTCATCCCTGTTTTTAACGAAGCAGGTGTGATTGACCAATTCCATCAACAGATTTTGGCGGTCTTGGATGGACTCCCGCATACGTTCCACATTTACTTTGTAGACGACGGCTCTTCCGACGGGACGGTTGATTCTCTCCGAATTATCGCGGATTTAGACCCGCGCGTCACCGTTCTGACCCTGAGCCGCAACTTTGGACATCAAGCCGCGTTGACTGCCGGGTTGGATGCCTCGCAAGGCGACTTTGTCATTTCGTTGGATGGCGATGGACAGCATCCGCCTGAAATGATCCTTCAAATGGTGGAACTCTTTGAACAGGGATACGATATTGTTCAGGCACGGCGCATTGAGGAAGTTGGTTCTTTTTCGTTCAAGCAAATCACATCTTCGATTTTTTATTCTTTGATCAATCGGATTAGCGGTACCCATATTGCACCCGGCGCGGCAGATTTTCGCGGCATGAGCCGACAGGCGGTGGAGGCGTTGAAGTTGATGCCTGAATATCATCGCTTTCTGCGCGGCATGGTTTCGTGGGTCGGATACAAAAGCGTGATCCTGCCGTATCATGAAACCAACCGTATGGCTGGGAAATCGAAATATTCCCTCGGCAAAATGTTCCGCCTGGCAATGGACGCCATCTTTTCCTTTTCACTGATGCCGCTCTATATCGGTTTGAGCGCAGGCGGTATGTTCTTTTGTCTCGCTGCGCTTGAAATGATCTACGTGCTTTCATTCTGGATCAAAGGTGATACATCCAACCTGGCGCCGGGCTGGAGTTCGCTCATGTTCGTCATTTTGATCGTCAGTGGCATCATTATGGTTTTGCTGGGTTTTATAGGTATCTATGTTGGATATATTTTTCAAGAGGTCAAAAAACGACCTATATACTTGCTAAAGCGGGATAATTAATCATGAGCGCAACAGATAGACCCATCTATCATTTCACTTTTTTACGCCACGGCGAATCAGTTGGCAATGCCCAATCGCGCTGGCAGGGACAGTCTGATTACCCGCTCACGGAACGCGGCCGTGCCCAGGCGCGTGCTTTGGCAGAACGCTGGAAATCAGAAGCTATAAAGTTTGACCTGATCATTGCCAGTCCTTTGGTGCGAGCCAAAGAAACGGCAGAAACAATTGCCTCTGCGCTTAATGTTAAAGTTGAGTTAGATCCCATTTGGCTGGAACGCGACATCGGCGAGATGGAAGGTCTGACCGCTGAGGAAGTCCGCCAAAAGCCGCAGCCGCCGTATGTCACGCCTTATAATCCGATCGGCGGTAATGGCGAAGGTGATTGGGAGCTTTATCTGCGCGCGGGCAAAGCTTTGCATGAATTGTTGCGCCGACCCGCAGGCAGTTACCTAATTGTTTCACATGGTGGTATGCTCAATCAATTAATGCACGCGATTGTTGGCGTTGCCCAGCATGCTGATCCATCGGGTGTGCGCTTCCATTTTGAAAATACATCCTTCGCGCGCGTGATCTACTTCCCGCAGCGGCATCGTTGGGCGATCGATGCGGTGAATGACCACGCCCATCTCAAATCCTTGAAATAAGAGCAGGTCATGACATTATCTGAATCAGCCAGCCATATCAATGGCAAATTGAAAATCTTGAGCTTTGGCGCGGGCGCGATTGGCACCTATATCGGCGGAAGTCTGGTGTTAGCGGGGCATCAAGTCGTTTTTGTGGAACAGCAAAAAGTGGTCGATGAACTCCGCGAACGCGGACTTCGCCTCGACCTTACTTTGGATGTGCGCCGCAAGACCAAAGAAGCCTCCGTTATCAATCCATCAGCGTTCGTGATCGTCGCCTCATTGGACGAAGCGCTTCGTTACGGACCTTTTGACCTGGCTCTGTTTGCTCTGAAATCTTTCGACACCCAAGCCGCCTTGGAAGGCATGAAGCCTTTTGCAGATAAATTACCGCCCTTGCTGTGTTTATCGAACGGCGTCTCGAACGAGCCGGCGATTGCTGAAGCCTTGGGAAAAGACAAAGTGATCTATGGCACCGTGACCACTGCCATCGGTCGACGCGGCGCGGGCGACATCGTCCTTGAGAAACTGCGCGGCGTCGGTGTCGCAAAAGGACATGCGCTCTCCGAAAAAGTACACGAAGCCTTGGATAAAGCCTATCTCAACTCACGCTTGTTCGATGATGCGGATTCCATGAAATGGTCGAAGATGTTGACGAACCTATTGGCGAATCCAACCTCTGCCATTCTGGATATGACTGCAGGCGAAGTATTTGCGAACAAAGATCTATATAAACTCGAAATCGACATGTTGAAGGAATGTATCGCAGTGATGCAGGCGCAGGGCTTTGAAGTCGTTGACCTGCCCGGCACACCCGTCCGTGCTTTGGCATTTGCCACCACATTACCACTCTGGCTCTCAAAGCCTTTGCTCGGACGTGCCGCAGGTGCGGGACGCGGCGCCAAAATGCCATCCTTTCACATTGACCTGCATTCCGGTCGCGGCAAAAGTGAGGTTGATTATCTACACGGCGCAGTGGTGCGTGCTGGTGCGCAATTTAAAGTTCCAACCCCGGTGAATAAAGTGTTGACCGAAACTCTATTGGCGCTTACCAACAAGGAAATTCCATTGGAAGAGTTTGCACATAAGCCGGAGAAATTGTTACAGAAATTGTGATCATATAGGTAGGGGCGAGGTCTTCTCGCCCCGTGTTAAAGATTTAATAAAGGGTGGGGAAACCCCACCCTACGAAACCAAAGATGAACAATAAAATAAAAGTTGTTTCCCCGCGTGCTGAAGTCGAGATCCATCTCCCGGATGGAAGAGTGTTATCTGGTCCACGTGGGGCGCAAGTGGGGGAGTTCCTAGCCGAGGTCAAATACAAATCACAAGTTGTCGCTGCCATTGTGAATGGGGATATCTATGAACTAACGTATGCCATTGAGATGGATGCGAATGTCCAACCGGTAACGATGTCTGAACCGGATGGCGCGCGCATTTACCGGCGTTCACTGACCTTTCTGCTTGAAATGGCATTTGCTGATCTCTACTCGGATGCGGCTTTATTTGTTGATCACTCCGTGGCTTCAGGCGGGTATTACTGTCAGGTCACAGGCCGCCAATCATTGTTTGAGCCTGAAGTGCAGGCGCTCAAAGTTCACATGCAGGAGTTGGTGGACGCGAACTTGCCCATCGAACGCAGGGATGTTCCTTTACAGGAAGCCATCGAATATTTTCGCTCGCACGGTGATGATGAAAAAGTGCGCCTGCTGAAATATCGCAAGAAAGATTACCTCCCACTTTATCGTCTGGGCGAGCGCATGGATTATCACCACGGTTTCATGGTTCCCTCAACAGGCTATTTAAAGTGGTTTGATCTGGTGTTGGCAAATGGCGGGTTTACCTTGCGCTATCCACGCCAGCACACTGCCAATCAATTATTGCCGATGCCTGAGTATCCAAAATTGTTGGGCACATTTCGGCAATATGGCGATTGGCTTTCGAAATTGGGAATCGAAAATGTCGGCGCTTTGAATGAAGCCATTGAAGCTGACCGTGCGGCAGAGATCGTGCTTGTCTCTGAGGCATTTCATGAGCAGCATCTTTCGCAGATCGCGAAGGATATTTCAGAGCAGATCGAGCATTCCCATTTGATCCTGATCGCAGGACCATCGTCCTCGGGCAAGACCACTTTTTCGCGCAGGCTGACTGTGCAATTGCTGGCATTGGGTATTTCACCCTTCGCGCTTGAATTGGATAATTATTTTCTGCCGCGTGCGCAAGCTCCATTGGATGAAAACGGCAAACCAGATTTCGAAACCATTGACGGGTTGGATTTGACGTTGCTGGCGGAGCATTTGCAGAAAATGATCCGGGGCGAAAAAGTTCAATTGCCGCGTTACAACTTCAAAGTTGGCAAGAGCGAGGCGGGCGAAGAAGTCCAATTGATGCAGGGACAGCCCATCATCCTGGAAGGCATTCATGGATTGAATCCACGCCTGATCCCTGACTCGTTAAGCAGTGAAGCATTTCGGATCTACGTCTCGGCTCTGACTCAGTTGAACCTGGATCGCCACAACCGCGTTTCCACCACTGACACCCGACTCATCCGGCGCATTGTGCGCGATGCCCGTGAACGCGGCTATTCGGCGAGCCAGACCATCGCGCAATGGGAATCGGTGCGGCGCGGCGAGAAGCGGCATATCTTCCCGTTTCAAGAGAATGCGGATGTGATGTTCAACTCGGCGCTGGCGTATGAGCTGGCGGCGTTGAAGCCATTTGCTGAACCATTATTGCGGCAGGTACAACATGGCACGTCGGAATATATCGAAGCCAAACGTCTGCTGGCGTTCCTGGAATGGTTTTTGCCGTTGGATATCAGCCGCGTGCCTGTGACTTCGATCGTGCGTGAATTTTTGGGGGGATCGATCCTGAAGGATTTTACGGTGTGGAAGGATAAGTAAAGGCGTCAAGCAAGTCGTCATAAGGTATTAGGCAAGTTTGTTCCTTCGGTAGTTGTACTTCTGGACAGACTCTGGATGAACCTTTATTTCAATTGCCTTCCCCGCTGACGAGTGTGGAAAACTTCCCCTTGAATTTCAGGAAATACGCTTCAAAATAGCGATACGATAGCGCTGAGATGGCGATCGTAAGCACGATGCTCACTACGTAAAAGACCACGTTGAATGCCTGCTGAAAAGGTTGGGCAATATAGAATGCCAGTGTAATGGCGATGGGTTGGTACATGTACAAGCCATACGAGATCTTGCCAAGGTATCTGAATGGTTTTGCCTCCAGGTTGATCCCAATCCCTGGGTTGGAGGCAAAATTCAAGATGATGATCCCGAACCAGAAGGAGTAGAACTCTTTGTATAGGTATGGGAATTTGAGATGGTTCACCATGAGGGTGGGGAAATATGATCCGTTGTAGATAAGAATGAAAGTAAATACGAGCGCAAAATAAAATAGATATTTATTCTGAAAAAATTTCAGAAGCGGACTTTTGGCATGTAAGAGCATGGCGAAGAATCCGCCGATTGCCATGCAGTCAATATTGAATGTGGGCCAGAACTCTTTGAGCACATCCTTGGATGGCAGAAAATCGGTGCGGCTGGAGTATAAGGCGCGGGCCGCCAGCAAATACCCAGCCATGATGACGAACATCAGCAGGAGTCTGTGTTTCTTGACGGACTTCAAGATCACGGGCCAGGTTAGGTAGAACTGTTCTTCTGTCCCAATCGACCAGGTGTGGGCGGCGTAGGGCACGATGCCCAAGGCGGGTGAAACCAGATTAGGCAGGAAGAAGACGTATAAAAGAATCTTCTGGAAAAGATTTTGATAGACCGTGGCTTTGTCGTAGTTGGGTACATCGAAGAAGTGAATGTTGGGAATGATTAGCAAGCCCAAGATGACAATCAAAAAGTACAGGGGCCAGATGCGTAGTATCCGGCGGACATAAAAATTCCGGATACCGATGGTGCTGGTTGTCCTTTCCTCTTCGAGCAATAGATAGGTGATCAGGAATCCGCTCAGGACAAAAAATAGGATAACCCCCAGCCTGCCGAAAAGTTGAACGAACGGCGCCCCAAAGATATTTGGAAGTTGAAAATCAAATTTTTGCTGCTCGACGTGGTGGATGATCACCATCATAGCGGCAATAAACCTCAGCCCATTGAGGTTGGGGAAGTAGACTCGATCTGTATCGGATGCGCGCATAAGATTTTTTGGTAAGCCCGTGGAAATTCCGCCACATGGATTATGTAAGTTTGGTTTTCAAACGAAGTATAACATTGGGCTCGGGCGGTGTTCGGCGAGTTTTTAGGATGAGTCTGTGCCAGACGTAAGGCTTTTTTCTTTGGCACGATGCAGGAGTTTAAATACCACGATCAGCCCGCTGGTGATCAATTGAAAAAAGCCGAATACCATAATGGATATATCGTGTTGGATGAGTGAATAGACACCCCAGACCAGTCCGTCTGTTATGGATAGCGCCCAGGTTCCCAGTGACAGATCGGTTAAGTTGCCTTCCTTGTAAGCAACCCAAAGTTGTGGAATATTTGCCGCCAAAACACTGACCGGCAATAGGATACCCAACCCGTTTTTTCCAGCCAACACTCCTGACAAAAATAAAACAACGAACCAGAATGGAGCCACCTTGAATTCTTTGACGCTGCGCCCGAACCGCAGAGCAAAAAATGTAATGATGGCAAATATCAGACCGGATGATCCGGTGGCGAAACTAACATAGGGCTGGTTGGTCAACATGCCATACACAGCCCATCCAAAACTGACGATGGAACTGGTTGCGGCTGAGTCCAGGGAAACGCCATAGGCTTCGCGTGCGCGCAGAAGTCTCACGAGTTGGGGGATGGCTCGAATCAAACCAACTACTGTTCCTACTGAGCCAAGAAATGACGTGTAATTCATTATTTCTTTTCTGTTTGTTAACCCGTTTCTCTACTTGAATTGCATCGAACGATCACATTGCCAATTATTATCGACCTTTTCACATTGTATCTCTACTTGTTTCTCTGTCCACTCCCCTTCTATCTTCAGCTCAACTGTAATGCGTACCAGCGCGACATTGCCATCATTATTAATTGTTTGAAAGTCTTCATTTCTATATGGAGTCCGAATATTAACTGCCCATTCGGAAAAATTGATTTTTGCTGCCGCTTCAGGACCGTCCATCGTTGAACACTGAGTACTAGATATAACCAAAAGCAAAGTAACTGCGACTATTCTCCAAATTCGTTTCATTTCTTTGCCTCCTCAAAGCAATTCAACTCCATGCTTTTCTCACAGTGAAGGAGATACTGCCCAGTGGCTTGCGCAAGTCTCCTTTAGGGGATACCCGCGCTGGGGCGTGCGGGGACGGCGAAGCCGTCCGAGCTGAAAAATGACAAGGCGTAGAAAAATGCCTGAAATGGCGGCACGCGAAGCGCCCCAGCGTCGGGTGCGCGCATTGTTAGGCGTTTTTGTGTTGCATAAGATTCTCTATGCATGGACATGGCGAAGGATCTCGTCCACGACGCTGACAAGCGGCTGTGTTGCAGCGATGACGATACCGCCGCTGGGTATGTCTTCTTTCGTTCGATGCGATCGCGCTACGAGTTCCTTTTCCTCTGGTTTTCCGCCAAAGTCAGTTGGATCTCGCGCCACGCGCTCATCAAGCCGCCGATATAATGTCTCAAGGTTGTCGACCTCCAGAACAAAAACACCATCCAATAAATCTATGAATTTTGAAAAATTTCTCGAACCACCGCAGAAGAAAGAGATTGCTTTGCTGTGATCAGCGATCACGGATTTTACTTTGTCCATATCCCAAAGATGATGTTCCTGTTGCCATACAGCCTTGTCCCTCTCGCTCTCATGGACAGGTTCATTTACTGGTTTTCCTGTCTTTGGATCGCCCCAATATCTCAACTCCCGGTCACCGTGGAGGACATGATACCCGCGCCGCTGTAATTCTTCAGCCACTGAGGTTTTGCCCGACCCAGAGACTCCCTCGATCAGATAATTTCTTTTACCCATTGTCCTTATCTCTTTAGTATGTTGGTTGAATGAGTTGACATCTTTTTGCATCTTCTAGTCGTCAGCGCCCAACGGACTTGCGTTCTTAGCATGGACTTGCTTGTGGCGTCCACTCCGCTACGAGATGACATGACATCAGCGTATCCCAGGAGCGGACATCACCACAGGAACTCTGCTGGGACGCTCGTGATGGGACGTTTTTGAGGACGCTTTGTTAGGCGGTTTTATTTGCTGGAACTTATTTACTTATCAACATCATTTAACATAGATAGGATAGCAGAGATTGTCATCTTTTGTTGTTCTTCTCGGCTAATTTCGGCGCGACCATCGCCAAGCAGTGTGCCAAAGTAACCAAATTGAGAATGATTACCCCCGTCTATCTTAACCCAAATTGTGTCATTGGGTAAAAATTTACTTGTTTCCTCAATTTCTGACACGCTTGCTAGGCCATCGTGGGTCGCATAGATTTTCATAACACGTAGACCGCTGTTGGATAAATCAAATTTATTATCCTTTGGATGTGATGTTCCTATTAATATAAGCCCTGAAAATAAGTCGTTATTGTAGGAGGCAAAGCGAGATGCTATTGCTGCGCCACGCGAATGACCACCAAGAACCCATCGTTGAATAGACTGATTTGTGTCCATTAATTGACGAGTGTAGTCCATGACATCTGCTTCTTGTCCTGACAGTGGCGCAGACCCAAGCGGTAATTTGACTATGTAAACTGCGAAGCCATTTTCTGCTAAGCGACGTGCCATCGGCGCATAGGCTTTGGGATCAACCATACCGCCAGGGTAAAGAATAAAACCCGTTATTCGCCTGTTTTCGATTGGATTGAAACTAATATTTTCACTATTTTCTGAAACAGTAACTAATGGGTCGCTTTGAAGTACGGATTTTGGGAATCCACGACTTTGGTATGAATAAGCCATCCAAAGCAATAAAGACAATCCTGTCACTATCCAAATGACACGGATTGTTTTCCAAATGCTACGGATAGATTTATTGGTCTTTCCCATAATTTCTCCAGAAGTAATCTAAATGCCCGTCTACAAAAATCCTAATCTAGCCATTGTGTTTTAGAAATGATGCCAAAAATAACGGAGTTATGTTACCGCCCAACAGACTTGTGTTACCCGCGCTGGGGCGGACGGAACGCCGTCCGAGCGGAAAAATGGTAAGGCGTAGAAAAATGCTTGAGATCGCGCAGACTCCCACTTGCTGGGTGCACGCTTTGTTGGGCATGCGGGGAAGTAGTGACGCCTGTTTATGGAATCTTGTAGACATAGAAGTTGTCAAAGAAAAGTTTTCCTTCGTTTTTGGATATTTTTCCTGAAAGCCCAAATGTGCCTGCGTTGTAATCAATTGTTTCTGCCAAGCAGAACTGTCCATCAACATATCCAGAAAACTCTTGTGAGCCCTTTACAATTACTGTTAAAGTGTGAGGTAAATTTAAATCTAAATCTGACAAGATTGAAGTGCTTAGCACTCTCCATTCTCCATTGTCTGTTTTTCCTACCAACCTACACGTGCCATCGTAAGATATATCAAAAGCAAAAGAATTTCCTTTTTTGTCAGATTGAAAACCAAATACTATCCCTTGTTTTTGCTCCCAGTCAGTGTAAAGCGGTCCCAGCATGTCTGCCTGAATTGCAAAATTTTCCATTTCCATCATTTCATTCGTCATTGACCATAATGAGCCTGTGAAATATACAAGTGGGTTGTTTATTTCCATAAAATAGACCCCATTTTCATATCCAACGCTTTCTGTGTCAATTGAGCCTTCGCTCCATAGAAATATTTTTTCAGAAAAATCATCGTAAATCAATCGTTGTCCATTAAAAAAATTGTTTTGATTCGGGGTTGGAGTGTCAGTTGCTTGAAGCTTCGCAGGCGTACTGTTTGAGTTTGCTGTGGAAGTTAAAGTTTCTGATTGCATATTAGACAAAGACAGAGCAGCTACAGTCTCCCTAACCGCATAAGCCATTACAGGTTGAAGGAATAATTCTGGCTTTGAAGCCATAAATATATACGACAAAATTATGCCTATTAAAACACCAACTAATAAAAGTACAGGTGCTTCGACGCCAAAAGCCTTTATGGCTTTTTGCCACCAACTTACTTCAATTGGTTTTTCTTTTGGTTTTGTGGTTTTTGTGGCTGGCTTTTTTGTGGGCATTATTTTTACAGCTCCTTTAATTTTATTTTTGAAATGGACATTACTTAGCCTGCCCAACGGACTTGTGTTACCCGCGCTGGGGTGGGCGGACGAGACGCCGTCCGAGCGGAAAAAATGATAAGGCGTAGAAAACTGCCTGAGATTTCGCCAGACTTCCCAGCGTCGGGTGCATGCAGTATTAGTCGCGTTTATTTTACAGGCGAGCCGAATTTTTCTTTATGCGATATGTACTTGATGGCTGCTTCGTTACCTTCTCGTGGCTTAAAATCGTCAAATGTTGCCATTAAAGCCAAGATATATGATGCTTGTTTTTTATTAATCCGACTTTCTTCGATAACTCCTTGTATATCTTTGCGAGTTACCCAGCCGCTCATTTTGTTGTGCATTATCCAAGCATAGACTTTGAGAATGTCAGAAATATAAATCAAATTACTTTTTCCATTCAGAGGGCGAATTTCAACTGTCCAATCACTTTGTGTTTTGGTTGTTGATACAACACGTGTAACAACAAATGGAGCTTTTTCAGACAAAGTATGTAATTCCCGATTAGCAAGAAGGGCAAAGTGTCCACGGATTGAATCAAGAATTCTCATTTTTCATCTCCATTGTGCTTCATAAAAGAAAGGATATTTGATGCTTCGGCTTTTAATTTAGCGACGTTCTTACTTTTGCCATGTACATTCCTCCTATGAACGAGGACTGGCACAAAAGGTGATTTGCTATTGAAATCTGCGAAGGGGCTCACATAATATTTTACTAACGCCTATTCGTATAACTGCATTGTACTGCCTTGTAATAATCTATCCAAGATGGCAATTTGCTTTACGGCACCGTCGGCACCTTGAAGATCCAGCCCACCACATAACCAGCCAGCGCGCTCAGCGTGCCGATGATCGCCATTTCCATGCCGCTGCGGAAAGGCTTGCCCACCGTCACACGCGCCTTATACACGCCCACAATGAACAAGGTCAAAGCGGCGGTAAAGATCGCGATCCAGATACTCAGGTTCACGCTTAAGAAAAAGAACGGGAAGAGTGGGATGAGCGAACCGCCCAGGGCTGAGAATCCAACCAGAATGGCAGAATTGAACGCCTTCGATTTTTCCGGCGGCGTCATTTGGAACTCCTCCGCCATCATCACATTGACCCAGATATCAGGGTTGGATGTGATCACATCCACGATCTTCTCGAGCGTCTCGCCCTCAAAACCTTTTTTGCGATAGATATCGCGGATCTCTCCGATCTCTATATCGGGCGCGAGATGGATGTGGCGGTGCTCGCGTTCGTGTTCGCTGTGATAGAGATCATTCTCCGCCAATTTGGACGTGTACGCCACTGCCCCCATTGAAATTGATTCAGCGAAAGTAGCCGCCATCCCCGCTGCGATCACGATGCGCGCATCCGAGGTTGCCGCCGCGACCCCCAAAATGACTCCCAGTGTGTTCACCAAGCCATCCTGCCCGCCCAGGATCACCTCCGCCAAACGGAATTCGCCGTGATGCGGGTCATGATGATCGTGCAAGCGGACTTGTTCGATCAACCGGTTGGTCTCTTGTATAAGATTTTCATTTGGCATTGCGATAACTTCTTTCTATACATGTCACCCTGAGCGGTAGCGCAGGGTCTCTACCCTTAAGTGTGTAGACTCTCACCTTGACCTTGTCCCGCAGGGACGGTGCAGGTGTCGGTCACAAGGAACGTTCCCTCAGAGTGACATGTATACTGAGATAAATACGATGTAGTAACTAAATCCCTACCGATCCAGATCCATATCATCCATCGAGAGCTGATCTTCCACCGGCTCAAGGTGCGTAAAGACCGTGATCACACCGCCTAACGCCCCGCGGACATCATTCTCAAAATCCTCCACGACATGATGCGCGTCATGGACCGTCCACGCGCCGGGGACGAGCACGTGCACAGAAATAAATCTCCGCGCCGCCGCCTGACGTGTGCGCAAGGCATGGAAACTGACACCCATCTCACGATACTTCGCCATCACCGGCTCGATCAAGTCCTGTTCCTTTTTTGGCAGCGCCTCATCCATGAGTCCCGCCACCGAACGGCGTACCAATTGGATACCCGTCCAAATGATATTAAGCGCCACGAGGATCGCCACGATCGGGTCGAGGATATTCCAGCCGGTGAAGCCAGCAATGGCAACACCAGCGATTACACCCACCGAAGTCCACACATCGGTCATCAGGTGATGTGCATCCGCTTCGAGCGAGATCGAATTCCTTTGTTTACCGGCTTTCAATAAAATGCGCGAGACAACCAGGTTGATGACCGATGCCACAATCGAGACAACCAAGCCCAGCCCCAACTGTTCGATGGCTTTGGGGTGGATCAGTCTTTGCGCCGAGGTTGAAATGATCGCGGCTGCTGCACCCAGAATGAGCAGTCCCTCTGTCACGCTGGCAAAATATTCCGCCTTGCTATGACCGTAGACATGATTGTCATCGGCAGGGCGCGCGGCAATCGTCAGCATGATCAGCGCCATGATCGCGCCCGCCAGGTTCACCAGCGATTCGATCGCATCCGATAACAGACCGATCGAGCCAGTTAGAAAATAAGCGCCCGTTTTGAGCGTGATCGTCGCCAATGCCGCGGCAATGGATAGCCAGGCAAAGCGGGTGAGCGAGGCTCGCCCTGCCATTCCATCAGAATGTTCTATGGGTTGATTTGACATACGAATATGATACATGTTTGCGGAGCCGTTGAGAATGGACAAATGTCATGATTAATATCAAAACGGGATAGACGCCGGTCTATCCCGTTCTCTGTTTCTCTGTTTGCGAGCAGGCTGCCGTGTAGTTGTATCCTGCCAAAGAATTCTATCGGGTCGCTTCTCTACATCCCGATCCCGCGCGCCATCGCCGCCGCCGAAAACAGGATGATGACCAGTCCTGCGATTTCCAACCACAACACAGGCCGTGTCCGCTGAAATTCCGCTTCATTCACAGCCGGAGCCTGATTCTGTTTCAGGACCTGATTCCAACGCAGATAGCGCAGCGTCGGGTCAATCGAAAGCAGTCCCACGATCGCGAACGTCACCATCTTCACCCAAAAGAACGGACTATGCACATAAAAGTTCACGCCCTTCTCAAAAAAGAACACCCGTAGCAAACCCACGACCAATAACAAACCAGCTGCGATACCGTAAGCCAGGTCCACGCGCTGAATGCGCCGCGCTTCTTCGATTCCCATGCCCTTGCGAAAAGCAACGAACTCATACACCAGACATGCCGTCAATGTGAATGCCATCAAGTGATGTAGAAATGCCATCAATGCTGTAACGATCATCATCATTCTCCTCTGATTACCTTGCACAATGCTTTTTGGACGCAATAAACGCTGATTCCGCTGATAAAAAAAGAAAAATCTGCGTTTTTCGTCGTTCATCAGTGTCCCGATTTTGAAAGTGTAAGTGAATCAACATTCTCCTCTAAAATATATACCTGTCTACTTGCTTGCATGTTTACTCTCTCGCCTACTTCTTCTCCGGATGACTCTTATACCAAGCCACCGTCTCTTTGATCGCATCTTTCATCGGCGTTGCCTGCATGCCAAAAGTCTTCTCGAATTTAGACGAGTCCACCACGAACGGCTTCTCGAATTCATACAGCATCTCAACCGCTTCCTTCAGCTCAGGCACAAACAATCCCAAAACCGACATGATCAATTTTCCGGCAACCTGACTCTTCGCCGTCACACCGGCTGCCTCAGCAACCATCTGAATCATCTCACCCTGTGTGACCCGTGGCATATCATTCGGAACGTGCCATGCCAAGCCATCGGCTTCCGTCCGCTCACCGAGGATCACCAGCGCTTTCCCGAAATCAGGAATATACGTATGCGTATGCGGCATCGTTGCTGAGCCGCCAACCTGCGCCGCCTTGCCTGCTAGTAACCGATGAAAGACCACACTGCCCATACTTGAATCCGTGCCCCACGGACCGAAATAATCAGACCCGCGTCCGATCGTCACCCGCAGCTTGCCAGCCCGATGTGCGGCGAGCGCGGCTTCACTCAACTCCGCGCGCACCTGCCCTTTGCGAGTGTGCGCGTTATATGGCATATCTTCCGTGATCAGTTTGCCATTCACTTCGCCGTACATATATAAATTATCCACGATCACCAACTTCGCGCCACTGCCCGTCAAACCCTCGATAATGGATTTCTGCAACGGCGGGAATTTCTCGGGCCACTCATAGTAATGCGGCTGGGCAGATTGGTACACGACCTTAGCTCCGCGCGTCACTTCCTTGACCTTGGCTGGGTCATAAAGATCTGCAGCCACCACCTCCACCCCAGCCGGGACTTCCGCCATCTTCCCCGAACGATTCACCATGCGGACACTTTCTCCGCGTTTGACAAGTTCCTCCGCAATCGCGCGCCCGATCGCGCCCGTACCCAATACAACATGATCTGTAGACATATGAATTCTCCTGTACTTAAATTATTTTTGAAAAGTGTTCAACAACATTTTCAGATTTCAAAGGACCGCCATGCCCGACATACACTTGCGCTGGCTTGTAACTCAGAATTTTTTTGATGCTCGTGTGGATTTGACCGAGATCGTCAATGAAGTAGTGATAATTGGGACGTGAACCATACACTTCACCTCCCAGCCAGCCGCCCATCAGCACATCACCAATGATCGCTTCGCTGCCGCACAGCACAGAAATTGAACCTTTGGTATGCCCGGGCGTGAAGATGATCTTCCCATCCACACCGAAATCACTCAAGCTCATTTCTTCTTTGATGACGATATCCGGCGCACTGGGTTCAAAAGAATTTGGCACCACGGCTTTGACAATCCGCGCTTCAAAATTGCGCGGTTTGATCTCACCGTTTGTGCCCTTTTGCAGCATGAACGCATCGTTGGTGTGAATGGCGGTCGGAATGCCGAGTCGGCGTTTGAGTTCCGCGGTGGAACCAGCGTGATCGAAGTGTCCATGCGTGTGCAAGATCAGGGAAATATCCTTGGTGTTCACGCCTGCTTTTTGAACTGCGGCAAGAATTTTGTCCGCTTCTTTGGGCGCGCCCGTATCTACCAGAATGGATTTTTTATCCTTTATTAAATAAGCATTCGAAAAGCTGAGTTTGATTCTAATGACTTGCATGCCTGTCTCCTTTATTTTTTACAAATAAATTCAATTAAGAGTTTTTCAAATAAACTATGGCTGTATGTGAAAAATGAAAGCCGACAAAAATGATCGACAGAACGATGTACATCCACGAACGATATGGCGAGGCGAAATAAAGTGTGCTGCCGACTAATCCGATACCGATCAGCCAGAGTAGAGGGGTGTAGGCTGGCGCTAAAAATCCGAAGGCACTTAAACTCCATCCGCTCTGCGGGAAGTAGATCTGCAATAACCACGCGGTAAAGTAAATTATTGTGCCTGCAGCATATAACCAAAAACCAATTTTTTGGATCTGGGTTTCGATGCGTAAAGGCATAAAAAATGTAAGGCTGAATACGATAAACCTGAAAAAATTTTCGCCGCTTAGGATAAATGGCGGGACGGCTCTCTCGAATACTTCTGGAGAATACAAACGCGGAAGTTTACCGGCAAAGATCAGATTCCATGCCGTGATCGGTAATAGAAATAGCCCGCAGTTCAATAAATAGTTCATTATCGATGTCATTTACCAGCTGCGCTTCCCGTTCTATTCGCCGGTATATTGACTTGTCATCATCGCAATTTCGCGCCGAAAGATCTCACCCGGGTCAGTGATGAAAGAGGGACTTTGATGACCGACCTCCAGCGCCACTAAGCCGTGCACGCGACTCCAGACAATGTATACAAGATACAAGACTTCGATATGTATTTCACTGCCTGCCTTGCGGACAAATTTCTGCCACGCTTCCAGCATGCCTTTTAAAGCGGGAGTCAACTTGGGTAGTCTTTCCACACGCAATTTATCGGTGTCATAAAGCGCCTGGACCGTTTCCATGAGCGGAATTAATGCCCAAGCCGCGGCGGGCACTGTAGTATCTGCCGGAGCTTCATAGCCGGGAATGGGTGTGCCGAAGATCAATTGATAGCGCTGTTCATATTGGATCGCCCAATCGCGGTATGCCAATCCAAGCGCAGTGAACCTTGCTTCCAATTTATTTGCTGAAATTGATTCGACTGACTTCTTTTGAGCATCTCCCAACGAGGTAAACGCGTCCACGATCAACGCGGTGACCAGATCATCGCGGGAAGGGAAGTAGTTGTAAATGGCGGGTGCCGTGATTTTCAACTCGCGTGCAATTGCTCGTAGTGAAAGAGTAGGGGCGCCGAATTCGGCGATCTGTTTCCAGGTTGTCTCCTTGATGGCTTCCTGCAAATTGGGGATCTGTTTCTTCTTGATCGGTCTGACCATATTGACTCCTTATTTACTATACACTGTAAATATACAGTGTATAGTAAATATTGTCAAGAGTTAAAAAAGACCTCCGAGTTCTCAAAGAACTCGGAGGTCTGGGTCTTGCCGGCTTTACCCTTTTTCAATGATCTCGCGGATTTCTTTTGCGTGCGTCTCTTCGTGTTCAGTAAAGATCTCTACCAGGTCTTCAATGGTCCCGCTGTCACCCCAGGGGAATCCGAACTGCGTGTGCAACTGCTCATCGGTCATTTTGCCTAATAATTTGAGAAGTTCGGCGCGCGAGGCTTCCCATTCGCGCTGGGTCACTTCATAAGGGATGGCTTCGCGCGAGGCGACAGTTTCTAAATTGTAGGCATCAATGCCGCGTGAGGCTGGCGTTGCAGGAACATCCCCCACCAAAAAAGATTTGATGGAGGCGATCACGGCATCATCCCAGCCGGTGATGTGGTCGAGCACTTCTTTCATGCGCCAGGGGGAATAAATTTGAGGGTTACCCTGTGCAAGTTTGAGGATCTCACGCAATTCGGCGCGGGCGGTTTCGTAACGTTTGATGTAGGTCTCTTTATCGCTCATGGTGTCTCCAAAGATATTATGCGCTTATAGACGCCGATATTCAATACATCATACCTTTCAGGTTACTGACAAACAACAGAATTCGTAGTGGCGACTTCAGTCGCTTTTTATTATAACGACTAATGAAGTTTAAAAAATAAATACCGTAATCGTGTCACCCTGAGCGCTAGCGAAGGGTCTCTACGCCCGAAAATCGAGACCCTTCGGTCGCAAAGAACACTCCCTCAGGGTGACATGTACTTTGAAATAGGATTACGGCGTTAATTTCTTAAAGACCGTAAGTCGTTACTACAATATCTGCGAGTGAAATATAATCAACCCAATGGACAATCACTACGACGCAGTCATCATCGGTGGGGGAGTTGCTGGACTCTCCGCCGCCCTCCACCTCGCCGAGCGCGGACTCAAACCCCTGATTCTCGAAGCCGACGAACGTGTGGGCGGCAGGCTCTCAGGCAAAGAGGAAATTGTTATCCACGATTGGCGTTTCCCGAACGAACATGGCGTGCATGGCATCTGGTCTTCGTATTTGAATCTCAAGTCCATGCTGAAGCGACATGCAATTCTTCCGACATTGATTCCCGCGAACGAAGAGCAGTGGATCTACCGCACAGGTAACACGGTCAAACGCGCGCCGATCGGTTCGGTGATTCGCAATAGCAAGATCCCTGCGCCGTTTCATTACATTCAACTTTTTCTGCTCCCGCAGTTTTTATTCATCCTTGATCTGCGTGATTGGGCTTCGCTCTTCAATGTCTGGTCAACGCTGGTGATGGCGATGGGCGTTGATCCTTTTGTTGAAGATCAACCGCTCGAAGGTCTCACGTTTGGCAAGTCGCTCAAGCGTTGGGGTCCGGCGATCCGCTCGCTATTTTTTGGTCTCACGCGCAACGGACTTTCCACCGATCCCGATCAAGTTCCGCTCGCGGGCTTTCTCGCCTTCCTCCGTTTTTATACTCTCATGCGGCGCGATGCCTGGCGTTTTGATTATCTGCCGAATGGCGGAGGTGAGGTCTGCGAAAATCTGTCAGCCAAGATTCAGCAGCTCGGAGGCGAGATCAGGTTCAAGTCCAGAGTGAAGCGCATGGACGCTGCGCGAGATGGGGATTGGATCACGCATTACGAGCAGGATGGAGTCGGCGCAGCGGTCAAATCCCCATTCATCATCCTCGCTTCAGACTCACCCGCAGCTGAATCAATTATCAAGAACAGTTTTCAATCTGACATCGCGCAAACAGGGGCGGGAGAACCCCGCCCCTACATGTTCTTCCCGCACGGACTCGCGCATGCGGTGATCCGCTTGTGGTTTGATACGGTGCCGCGAAAAAGTCCTGAATCTGGCATCTTCAGCGGTGACTTCATCATGCACAACTTTTTCTGGCTTGATAAGATTTATGATGCCTATCGCAAATGGCACGCGGAGACCGGCGGCTCGTGCATTGAAGTGCACGTGTACGGACCTGAGAGCGTGCTCGTACAAACCGATGCTGTATTGCTGACGAATGTGCTGACGGATTTTTATCGCGCGTTCCCTGAATTGAAAGGGCATTTGATCAAACCGGTCATTCAACGTAATGCGGCGACACATACGTTGCCTGCGCTTGGCGCGCGCGGTACGCATCTTGGAATCGAAACGCCGTGGCAGAATTTATTTTGTGCGGGTGATTGGGTGCGGCATGAAACGCCCGCCTTCTTTTTGGAACGTGCCTGTGTGACGGGCATCGAAGCGGCGAATCGCGTGTTATCTTTATCTGGAAAGAAAATATTTGATGTGCAAGGATATCCGCCGCCTGAACCGATCGCCGCATGGATCGAAGGCTTGATGATTAAAGGCAGAAGATTGAAACGAAAAAGCAAGTTGCGCGCTTGAACCTGACCTTTGTTTATGCTACACTGCTTGAAAGCATAAATCCTCCAAGGAGGCTCTTTGTATAAACTCAAAACCTACTGAACGATGACGTCCGTCGCATTCAAAATTCTTTGCCAAAGAGGAGCTACCATGCGTAAGATACAGTTCGTTTTTTCGATTCTGTTCGTGTTCGTTCTGATAGCGGCATCCACCGGTACAGTCAATGCCGCGCCGCCTGCACCAAAAACACCGCAAGCCAAATGGACGGTGATGGTTTATATCTCGGGGGATAATAATTTGGAAGATTACGTTGTGAAAGATATTGAAACCGAACTTGCACCCACGGGTTCAAGTGCGAATGTGCAAGTGCTTGCATTGGCAGATCGTGGTCCCGGTTATGACACCAGTTATGGTGACTGGCAAACCACCAAGCTGTTCCATGTCACACAAGGTATGAAAGCCGATGCCGCCAGCGCGGTTGCCGATTGGGGCGAACGAGATATGGGCGATCCACAAACAGTGATTGATTTTGTCACCTGGTCAAAAGCCAACTATCCCGCTGATCATTATGCGTTGATCTATTGGGGTCACGGCTGGAACTGGCATCCGGGTTATGTGATGCTGGATGACACCAGCGCAGATACACTGGATTATCAGGAACAGAAAGCCGCCATGACTTCGCTCGGCTTTATCGATGTGGTTGGTTATGATGGCTGTAATATGGCATCCATCGAGATCATGAATCTCTGGAACGGACATGCCACCGCGCTCACCGGTTCGCAGGAATATGTGGGTTGGGAAGGTTTGCAATATGATCTGGTGCTGGCGCAATTAGCTGCCAACCCGAACATGACCGCCGATCAAGTGGCGATTGCTTTCAGTCAGAGCGCCAGTGCGGATAAGACTTGGGCGGCTTTGGCAGTGGACAGCCGTTATACAACCTTGAAGACCGCTGTAGATCAATGGGCGATGGCGTTGAATACTGGGCTTGCCGCGAACCGCAAAAAATATGACCGTGCCTTCGGCGCGACCCAATCCTTCTGGCAGGCGCCCATGGACAAAGACCTGTACGACATGGCATATGAGATTAACCGCAATGTGACCGATGCCAATATCAAGTCCAAGAGTCAGGCGGTGATGAATGCAGTGAACGGTGTGGTGTTGCATCAATATCACGTCAATGCGTACGCTGACACACACGGTATCACGATCTATCACATCTCGAAGGCAACCGAGAAGGATTCGAATTACACCTACTATCGCTCCACGATCGATTTTGCCCTGCAGACCAATTGGGATGAATTTTTGAACGCCTATGCACAGTAGGTAGATGGAGAAACAAGGATACCAATAAACAGACCTCCGAGTCAAAACTCGGAGGTCTGTTTATTGGGAAATTAGGGTTGTTAGAGTGTCTGTTTGTATGATTGTTCAATCAAATACATTACGTCATCAAGTTCAGAGAGATTTCCAAGCTTCGTTTCAACTTCACCAGTTCCATGATGCCCAACATTCGATACATCCCTCCCAAATTTCTTTGGGTCATCCAAATCGTTGTATGAAATATCAAGCCAAATCTTTATGTCTTTGGATTGAGGATGAATCTCACAAAAGTTTTTACCATGCTTGTAGCTAATGTAAATTTTATTTGGTTTCTCCAAAATATCATCATCTGTATTTAGTAGAAAAATCCTTTCTTTCAAGGCGTCAAATAGATTTTTGATATCTTCGGATTTTCCCTTCAAATGATCATCAAGTATGTAAATAATTTCTTCTACATATTCACTGTCTTCTGTAATTGCCTCAACCTCAGCGAGTTTTTCTTTCTTAGGCGTTTTTTGACTGGTGGTTGCAAAGATTGACTCAAGAAACAGGAAGTCGTCCCCATATCTTCTATATGTCCAAAGTTGAATATTTGCCCCAATCCTGTTTACTGCATATTTGTCATATTCAGAAAAGCTTTCGGCAACCAAGATCAACCGCGGACTTGACCAATCTATTTCGATTTCTTTTCCTAACGTTTCTTGTGCGGCAAGTGTAAAATCACCTTTGTGATCGACAAGCCAGTCAAGATAAAACAAACCCTGATTGATAACATTCTCTTTTCCAGTTTTTTTATATTCAACAATAACAGGCGTTCCATCTTGGTCAATGCCTAAAGAGTCGATACGCCCTCTTTGTCTATCGCCCGTCGTAAATTCAGATGCTACGAATCGCACACCCAGTAATACCTCGAGGTTGGCTTCGAATAATTTTTGTAATTCTTTCTCGTTCTTGAAAGAAGAAGGCTTGATTTGATTTGCCTTTTGTTGTTTTACCTGATAAAGGGGCATGATTCCATCCTTGAATTCATTAATTATAAATCATCTAGGGGCGAGAAAACCTCGCCCCTACGTATCAAATCACTCCCAACTTCTTCCCAACCTTTGCGAACGCCTCCAAGCCTTGACCGAGATCATCGCGGTCATGCGATGCAGAGATCATCACGCGGATGCGAGCCTTGCCCTTCGGGACGGTGGGGAAGCCGATAGACATACCGAAGACGCCTTCTTCAAATAGCTCGCGGCTGAATTGTTGGGCAAGCGGTGCTTCACCGAGCATCACGGGTGTGATGGGTGTTTCACTGACGCCAGTATCGAAGCCGAGTTTCTTCATTTCTTCCTTGAAGTATTTGGCGTTGTCCCAAAGTTTGTCTACCAATTCAGTGGATTCTTCGAGCAGGTCAACTGCCGCGAGACAGGCTGCTGCATCGGGCGCGGTGACTGCAGAGGAGAACAGGAACGGTCGTCCGCGCTGACGCAGCCATTCTATGATGCGTTTATCGCCTGCGACGATCCCGCCCATAACGCCGAATGCTTTCGACATGGTTCCGACTTCAATATCTACCTGTCCATGCAAGCCGAAGTGATCGACAATGCCGCGTCCGCCTTTGCCGAGTACGCCTTCGCCGTGCGCGTCATCCACCATGAAGAGGATGTCATATTTCTTGGCGACTTCCACCAGAGCGGGGAGGGGGGCGATGTCGCCGTCCATGCTGAAGACGCCATCCGTGATGATCAAGGCGCGGCGGAAGGATGAAGCGTGTTCTTTAATCGCGTCCTCCAATGAGCCGGGGTCGTTGTGCTCATAAGCCACAATCTTCGCGCCCGAGAGTCGACAGCCATCAATGATCGAAGCATGATTGAGTCGATCCGAAAAGATCACATCTTCTTTTGCAACGAGCGCAGAGATGGTTCCGAGATTGGCAGTGAAACCTGATTGAAAGGTGATGACATCTTCCGCGCCTTTGAATTTGGCGAGACGCTGTTCGAGCTGCACATGCAGATCGGTGGTGCCAGCTATCGAACGCACCGCCGCGGGACCAACACCATATTTCTTCATTGCTTCTGTCGCGGCTTCGACCAGTTTAGGATGATTCGCCAAGCCGAGATAATTGTTCGAGCAGAAGTTGAGCACATCTTTACCGTCAACTTTGATGCGCGCGCCCTGCGCTGAACCGATCGTGCGGATACGGTTATATAAGCCTTGTTCTTTCAAGCTATCAATTTCCTGCGTAAGCCAATCGAGTTTTGTGGACATGGGGACTCCTGTGTTTATTCCGTCATTGCGAGCGACTGTAAGGAGCGAAGCAATCTCCACATTGTATTGGGGATTGCTTCGTCGGGCATTCGCCCTCCTCGCAATGACGGTTGTGATTTTAAATTCATTATAGCCACTAAACAAAAAGCGACTGTCATAACTTATTAGTGACAGTCGCCCTGTTTCTTATTCTTTGAGTGTCAGAGGTTCAGACGGCAGGCTGCCCTTATTCCGGGTCAAAGCCCAGGTGAGATAGATCAATACTCCGTATGGCAAAACATAATACAGACTATCTATCAACATGCCTGTGAGAAAAATGAACGAGGTACCGATCAGCAAAAGCGCTGGGTGCGAGACCTTTAACCTCTCACTTCTTATAACCAGCAATATGGGGATGATCAATATTGTCAGATCATGCAGGTGAAGATGCGGAGCGGTGACAATGAGAAGTATGACCGTTAATCCCAACAGGCGCTCGTCTATATACTTTGCGCGCGCCCAAAGTGTGGCAATGACGGTAAGCCCGATGCCAAATATGATCCAACTCAAGATGTTGATCGTACTCGCATCGAGAGACGGAAAGCTTCGAATGATGAGACCCAGTAGGTTATGCATCGCTTCCGGTTTCATGCCAAACCAGGTACCTTCGGCACTGATGCGGAGCAGGTTTAGAAAACCGATCACACCATTGGGTGTCAGTATCAGGATGCTGAAGATTGCCAGAACCCCAGCCAAACCCGCAAAACGCCACGCGATTCGCCAGTGTCTAAATACCAACGGCAATGCCAGCGCTATACAAAGATGCGGACGGGTCGTGACGAGTGTCAGACCGACCGCGGCGGTAAGGTCCTGTTTTTTTAGCATACCCACACACCACAATGCCAGACCCAGAAAAAGGAACGCGGTATCCTGTCCCTGCCAAATACTGATGAACAACGGAAAAAAAGTGAGGCACCCGCCTGCCAGCAGCAAACGAGTTTGCAGATCTTTATCCGCAAAAAGCGAATTGATCAAAAACAAGGTTGTCAAAATATAGATCAGCGCTAGTAGAACTTCCCACCGTATAAAAGACCCTTGATAATCTGCGTTGACGATAAGTCTTAACACAGGTACCAGATAGGGCAGGTGGTTATACAACAGCACCTGCCCTTCGCCCAATTCAAATCCCACCACTGTTTGCTGCACATTTTGCTGAAACCTGATGTTGTACATATCAGGATAGCCGTGCAATTGCGCGACCCGCCCCGCGGCATAGAATGCCATGAAATCGGTGCCGGTTCGTGCCTGCGCGTTGCCGATCATTTGTGTCCACCAGATGCCGTAGATAGTGATCAAAGCCCCGATGCTCACGATCAAAATGATTCGTAGTGATCGCGTCTGCATTATGACTCGCCTTCTCCCATGATGCCCAACTCCATCAACGCTTCCAGCACTTTTTGGATGGCTCCGCTTTTGACGACCACCGCGGTTGGACTTAATACTTCGCCCAGAAATTTTGCCGCTTTGGACTTGCGCAGTTCTTCCAATATCTCGGGCCTGCTCAGCCTCAATACAACTTGAGTCTCAGCCCGAGCCTCGGTGCCGCTCACTTCCCAACGCTTGAGGGCTTTGACGAGTGTCGGCGGAACATTCCCGGCGCTGTGTTTGGCAAGCAATGGCAAAAGATGTTCGATCTTGAGTCCCTGTTCTTTGGCTTTAGCGAGTGAATGAGTTGAAATGCGATATCGAAAATCATCGCCTTTAGGTTCTTCCCATTCACAGAAACGCGAAACTTGATAGCGGACAACACGGGGAGCATCACGCGGGATGGAGATCTTGCCAGTGGATGCAATACTTAGCTTTTCTTTTTCTTCTTTCTTATTATCTAGCGATGAAATTCTAAATGTAGTCGGCTCCGTTGCTCCCTCCGCAATGGACAAATCCACCTGCCCTAGCCAGTGCAGAATATTCGTGATGAAATATTTGATGAGCGCGCCGTCGACTTGATCCCAGTACGAGAAGCCGCGCATGAATTGACCGTCTGATTCACGTTTGATGAACCACGAGTCATAATCACCAGCGGGTCTTTGAAAGTCGGCATATTTCTGTTTAACATCACGGATAAAGGAATTCAGGCTCCACCATTTGCCTTCGGGAATGGCATCGAGCAGGTTCAATAAGAACTCGCGGGTCTCTTGCGGTTGGTTGGTCCATTCGCCTTCGCAGACGATGCCCGGCATGAGTTTGAGTTCGTTGAAAGTTGTGCTTTCGAGCCAGGCGTCCTGGAGCATTTTCAACGCGTCGGCACGTGGGGCTTCGAGAAAGGCTTTGACGGCTTCGGCTTGGATGGTGTTTTTCTTGAGGAGGTTTGCGGCGGTGAGCAGACTCTGGAGTCCAGAAGCTCGTGTGCCCGATAGGGTATGCTTCTGGGTTTTCGACAGCAAGCTGTCGGACTCCAGAGTTAATGATTCCAGAGTTTTGCCCATGCGGAGGGCGGCGAGCAGGGTGGTGGCATCATCGAGGATAAAATCGTTCGCTGGAATTTCTTGTCCCTTTTCTTTGGGCGATGCGGGACGACCTAATGCTTCTGTTGTGACAGGTTGTTCATCGCTTCCGGCTTTACGGCTTTCGATTAATAACAATAAGTCATCGGGGATGTAGACAAATTCTTGTGAGCCTTTGTCGGTTTCGAAGAAAGCGCGGGCGAGCATGCCGCGATAAAAGAGAATCTCGGCGGTGGATGAAGGTTTGAGATGTGGACGTTCGCGGTCGCGTTTACCAGCGCCCATTTCGCGGATGTCGCCATATTTGCGCGTGAAGGTGGACCAGGCGATGCGCCCGCCCGAGGTGACGAGGTCGGTGATGGCAGAGTCCGCTTGAGGGGAGAGTGAGTCCATTAGTTCAGCGAGCAGGTTCGGTTCGAGGAGTGAAGCGGATAGTTCATCCCGGGCTGAATCTACATCGGCGGAGTCCAATTCGAGTCCCCAGAATTCCGCGATGATGCGGAGATGTCCGATATCTTGTTTGAGGAGGGAGTGGGTGAGGTCAGGCATATGGTTACGTAATACGCATTACGAATTATAAACGTAATGCGTATTACGTAATTCGTAAATTAACCACGTACAACTTTCAACGCGTTAGGCAAAATTTCAAAACTGACCTTGCGCAGGTCGGTGCCGGGACCGGAATAGATCTCGCCATCGGCATGGATGTATAACGGGCGATTGGCGGTGAGTGAGAATTTTTTGCAGGTGCCCATCTTGACTTGTTTGAAACGACCGTGCGTGCCTTTCATGACTTCGGGCACAATGCGGAGCATCATGAGGCGGCTGACGTTGGTGATCATGGCGTAGT